>JAWWPE010000308.1:0-5014 GCA_033850895.1 Nocardioidaceae bacterium
CCAGATCCGGTGCACGACCCCGACCTCGAGGACCCCGGCCAGGCTCCGCCCCTCTAGGCACCGGCTGGAGCACGAACCGGGGCTACGACGTCAGGATCCACGCGGCGGAGCCCAGGGCCGGGAGTAGGCCGAGCAAGACGTACGGCGACCGAACATCTCGGCCGTGGACCAGCAAGATGGCGACTCCTGCGGTCATGCCGATGGCGGCGGTCACCGAGCACAGGATTGCTGCACCCAGCGGATCGCTCTGCCGCAAGGACTGGGTCACCACTGACAAGGCACCGATCGGGAACGACGCGACCGCGCAGATGAGTGCGGTCACGACCCAGTGCTGTACCTGCTAGATGGTCATGCCTCGGCCGGTGGTCATGGGTCAGCCCTCTGTCTGTTGCGCCGCGGCGACAGGACGATGAGGCGGTACGCCGAGCAGAGTCCTCGCGTGTGCGATGGCGCTGGGCGTGTCCGGATGGACGAGGCCCAGGGCCAGCAGATGATCCCCGATGCCGAGCGCAGCGAGAATGTCGGCGTGGCGGGGATCGATGCCGCTGAGCATCACCGTGATGCCACGTTGCTCGAGGCGGGTGATGGTGTCGCCGAGCACGTGCGCCCCGGTGGAGTCCATCGTGCTGACGCGAGACATACGAATGATGACCACGTTGACGGCGGTGATGACGGGCAGCTCGAGCAGCAGCCGGTGTGCGGCGCCGAAGAACAGCGGCCCGTCGACGCGATAGGCCACGATGTGCTCACTGAGCAGCGAGTGCTCCTCGGTCGAGTAGTCACCGGGCTCGATGGCCACGGTGTCCAGCTTGGCTTCCCGCGCCACGGAACGCAGTGCAAGGAGGATGGCGATGGCAATGCCGACACCAACCGCTGTGACGAGGTCGACGGCGACCGTCACGGTGAAGGTCGCGATCACGATGAGGGCGTCTGCGCGGGTGGAACGCATCAGGGCTCGCAGCGAGCTGGTCTCGACCATCCGGGCACAGGTGGCGAACAGGACGCCGGCAAGCGCAGCGAGCGGGATGTCGGAAACCCACGGTGCCATCGCGAAGATCACGGCGAGCAGCACGAGCGAGTGGGTGACGGCGGCGATACGTGAGCCGGCGCCGGCGCGGATGTTGACCGCTGTCCTCGCGATGGCGCCGGTCGCCGGTACGCCCCCGAAGATCGGCACGATGACGTTGGCGAGCCCCTGACCGAAGAGCTCACGGTCGGGATCGTGTCGCTCATGGACACTCATGCCGTCGGCCACGGTCGCGGACAGCAGGCTCTCGAGGGCGGCAAGGGCGGCGACGGCGAACGCGGCGGGTACGAGCGCGGCAATCGTGTGCACGTCGACGAAGGCCATGGATGGTGCTGGGAGGCTGGCGGGGAGGTGGCCGAGCGGCACGAGCCCGAGGTCGAGCACCCGCGACAGGATCGTCGCCACGACGATCCCGATGAGCGAGAACGGCACGGACGGTTTCCAGCGCGCTCCTGCCAGCATCAAGGCCGCCACGGCCACGGCGGTGACCGGCGCTGCGATGTCGAGATCGTGGACGTACAGGCGGCAGGCGTCGAGAGCGGTCGCCCATACCCGTCCGCCCCTGGCGTCGGAAACACCGAGAGCGGCGGGGAGCTGCTGCAGGGCGATCACCACCGCGATGCCGGCGGTGAAGCCCTCGATGACCGGTATCGGGAGAAACTTCACGTACTGACCAGCGCGGGCCATCGCCATGCCGATCAGGAGCAGCCCCGCCATGAAGCCGACCATCAGGACTGCCGAGACCCCGAACTGATGGACGAGCGGTACCAGGACGACGGTCATGGCGCCGGTAGGTCCGGAGACCTGGAGGTTGGAGCCGCCGAAGACGGCTGCGACGATGCCAGCGACGACTGCTGTCGCCAGCCCGGCCTGAGCGCCCATGCCGGAGGCGACGCCGAAGGCCAGGGCCAGCGGCAGCGCAACGATGGCCACGGTGAGCCCAGCCAGCAGATCCTGACGCGGATTCCTCCGTGCGGCGTCGAGGTCCGCCTTCACCGGCAGCAGAAGCGCCAGGTTGTGACGGGCTTGGCGGCAAACAGCGGCGGCGTTGGAGGTGAGCTCGCTGGCGGTCACGAGGAGCGGGCAGAGTCGCGCAGCTCCGCCAAGAGCCCTTCCTGATCGGCCCACAGGGCGGCGAGGATGCGGCGTCCGGACAGCAGCAGATTCGCGACGTCCGGAGTGCTCAGCGTGTAGAGGACCGTGGAGCCGTCACGCGAAGACGTGACCAGTCCGGCTCGACGCAGAACGGCGAGCTGTTGCGAGAGGTTCGATGACTCGACCCCGATCTCGGCAAGCAGCTCGTGCACCGGCCTCGGGCCGTCTTGGAGCAGCTCGAGCACCCGGATCCGGGCCGGATGGCCGAGCGTGCGAAACAGCTCGGCCTTGGCTTGGTAGAGAGGCACACTCGTTGTCATGGTGAGCCTTTCCATTCGTTTGGGTGGGCGCCGGATGCATTCGGCCCGCTGTCTACACATTACATCAATTGAAGAACTCTTCATATTGTGAGCCTGACATTCACTCCGCCTCGACCGAGAAGTACCCCCAACGGGATTCGAACCCGTGCTACCGCCGTGAAAGGGCGGCGTCCTAGGCCGCTAGACGATGGGGGCCGGAAACCCGTTCAGCATAGTGGGTGAGCCGGAGGCCGCCCAAACTGCATCGGGCAGGATGGAGTCATGATCGAGGTCAGCGAGGACCGCTTCGCCGAGCTGGTGCAGGCCGCCTTCGACGACGTTCCGGCGGAGCTCGCAGCGCTGCTCGACAACGTGGTGCTGTTCATCGAGGACGATGCCCCGGCGGACGAGCCGGACCTGCTCGGCCTCTACGACGGCATCCCGCTCACCGAGCGCGACAGCACGTACGGAGGCGCGATGCCGGACAGGATCTTCGTCTACCGCAACCCCACGCTGGCGATCTGTGACACCGAGGCCGATGTCGTCGAGGAGGTCGGCATCACCGTCGTGCACGAGATCGCCCACCACTTCGGCATCGAGGACGACCGACTGCATGAGCTCGGCTATGCGTGAGATCCGCGACGCCGGCGGCCGATTCCTGACGCCTGGAGCGGGTGTCTCGACCCGGCACAGCTTCTCGTACGGCGCCCACTACGACCCCGACAACATCGCCTTCGGACCGTTGATCGCGATCAACACCGAGACTTTGGAGCCGGGCAGCGGGTACGACTCGCATCGGCACGCCGATGTCGAGATCGTGACCTGGGTCCTCAGCGGCGCCCTTCACCACGAGGACTCGACCGGCGTCAACGGCACCATCACGCCGGGGATCGCCCAACGGCTCAGCGCCGGCACGGGCGTCGAGCACACCGAACGCAATGCGTCGGACACCGAGGAGCTGGTGTTCGTGCAGATGATGCTGGTGTCCGACCACGACGGCGAACCCTCGTACGCCCAGAGCGCCGTCGAGCCGCGACCCGGCGAGCTCACCCCGGCGGTGGACGTCGAGGCGCCGGCCGACCTGTTCGTCGTACGCCTCGGCGCCGGCGACTCCGTGACCGTCCCGGCCGCCCCGCGGAGCCTCGTACACGTGACTCGCGGCGCAATCACCCTCGGCGACACCACCCTGACCAGCGGTGATGAGGCACGTCTGACCGACGAGGACGCGTACGATCTGAGTGCTGCCGATGAAGGTGGCGAAGCCCTGATCTGGCAGCTGTGGAGGTGATGACATGACCGTTCTCGTGCTCAACGGACCCAATCTGGGCCGCCTCGGCGTGCGCGAACCCGATGTCTACGGCACCGCCACCTACGACGACCTGGTCGAGCGTTGCCAGGAGGTGGCGAAGGAGACCGGCCTCGAGGTCGACGTCCGCCAGACCGACAACGAGGCGGAGATGATCGGCTGGCTGCACGAAGCCGCCGACGAGGGCTCGCGGGTCGTCCTCAACGCCGGTGCCTGGACGCACACGTCGGTGGCCGTCCGCGACGCCGCGAGCCAGCTCAGCGCCCCGCTGATCGAGGTGCACCTCAGCAACGTCCACGCGCGCGAGGCCTTCCGCCACACGTCCTATCTCAGCGACATCGCGGCCGCCGTCGTGGTGGGCATGGGCCTCGAGGGCTATGCCGCTGCGCTGCGTTATCTCGCACAGGTTTAACCTGAAGCACGTGAAGGGTTGGCAGTCCCACGAGGAAGCCGTCGACCGGCTGGGGGCCTCATACAGAGCAATCCCGCCGGGTGCGCGAGTACGCCTCGCCAAGAAGACTTCCAACCTGTTCCGCCCGCGTGACGGTGCCCAGACAGCCGGGCTCGACGTCAGCGGTCTCGACGGTGTCATCGCGATCGACACCGAGGCCCAGACCGCCGACGTGCAGGGCGTCTGCACGTACGAGAACCTCGTCGCCGAGACCCTCCCGCACGGCTTCATGCCGTATGTCGTGCCGCAGCTCAAGACCATCACCCTCGGCGGTGCCGTCACGGGGCTCGGCATCGAGTCGACGTCGTTCCGCCACGGTCTACCGCACGAGTCCGTGCTCGAGATGGACATCCTGACTGGTTCCGGCGAGATCGTCACCGCAACGCCCGACGGCGACCACTCCGACTTGTTCGACGCGTTCCCCAACTCCTACGGCAGCCTCGGCTACGCCACCCGGCTGAAGATCAAGCTCGAGAAGGTGCCCGGATACGTCAACCTCCGGCACGTACGCGTGGCAGACGCGGCATCGGCGGTCAAGACGATCGAGAGCATCGCGGAGACGGGCGAGTGGGAGGGCGTACGCGTCGACGGCCTCGATGGCACGGCGTTCAGCCCCGACGAGATCTACCTGACGCTCGCGGAGTTCACCGACGTCGAGCAGCCGACGAGTGACTACACCGGCCAGCAGATCTACTACCGCTCGATCCAGCAGCGCGAGACCGACACGTTGACGATCCACGACTACATCTGGCGCTGGGACACCGACTGGTTCTGGTGCTCAGGAGCCTTCGGTGCGCAGAACAAGTGGGTCCGCAAGGTGTGGCCGACCCGGTGGC
>JAWWPE010000326.1:0-4833 GCA_033850895.1 Nocardioidaceae bacterium
AGGTCGTACGTTCGACGCGATCTGCGCTGACGTGTTCGTCGACCAGATGCTCACCACCGCCGACGGTTCACGAGCCGGTGGCGCGGTCATCGGCATCACCATCCCCGCCACAACGCTGGCTGGTTTGGATGAGCAACCCGGTGTGTCCTTCGACGGCCAGTTCACGTTGCCCGCCGACCTGGTCCGCGACCTCGCCCAAGAACCAGGCACCCTGTTCCACCGGATCATCACCGACCCACTCGGCCACATCCTCGACATCACCGAGCTCGGCAGATTTCCCTCAGCCAAGCTCCGGATCGCGGTCCAGATCAAGGACGGCACCTGCCGATTCCCCACCTGTTCCAGACCAGCCCAAGCCTGCGACCTCGATCACCAGCTCCATCACCCCAGAGGCCCCACCACCGGCACGAACCTCGCACCGCTGTGCCGAAGACACCACGAAATGAAGACCTCCGGCATCCTCGACCCCTACACCGCCACCATCCGCGACGCCGCCTGACCAAGGGAACACATGCGGGCTTGGTCCCGGAGCCGTCACATCTCAGTCGGTGATCTTGAAACTAACGGTGGTTCCGTCGGGGAGGTCCTTGGTTTGCTGCCAAAGGGATGCGCGGAATTCGGCCGCCTCCCAGCAATCGATCGGGTTCACGCTGCTCAGATCGAACAACCCGCCAAGCATGAATGGAATTGCTGGGACCATTCGCTTTCCGTGCGGGAGCGTGCCGTTGATTGCTTGCCATGCGCGGGTTATTGGCGCCCCAGTTAGATGGTCATAGTCCGCGATCAGGCGTTGAGCCCATCGCGCCAAGTCTGGTGCGAATTCAGAGAGTTCTCCTGACTCGGGATCGAACGAAAGGACTGAGGAGTCACTGAGGCACCACTGTGACGCGAACGCATCTTCGGCGAAGAAGAACAGACCGTCGATCAGCCGACCGTAGGTCGCCCGCCAACCCGTCAGCGCGTTCCATTGTTCGAGGTCGTTTCGGTCAGTTCCACAACCTCGGACCCACAGTGCGGAGTCGGGTGAGAGGAACCCGTTCTTCGCGGCGAGTAGTTCCGACAGTTCGCGGCCCCGAGCGGTCTCGGGCAGACCGGCTACCGGGCCGGAAGACGGAACCCCAACACTCCCGTTGATCAAACGGCTCAAAGCCTCGTGCATGCGTCACCCCAGACTGTGTCCCCCAATCCTAGGTATCCCACTAGGTGTATTGGGAGTTGGCGGGCTTAGCGGCGCGGGACGGCGTTCGGCGGGCTCGGCATGATGCAGATTGCTCAGGACCGCCGCGATCGAAAGCCGCGAGCATGATTTCGATTGACCTCGCGGCTAACCACTAGGTGCATTGGGAGTTTGCGGCGCCTGGCCGCCCGTTCCGACCTACTCGACCGGGAGGCCGAGGCTCCGGGCGATGAGCATGCGCTGGACCTCTGACGTGCCCTCGCCGATCTCGAGGATCTTTGCGTCGCGGTAGAAGCGCGCGACGGGATATTCCTCCATGAAGCCGTAGCCGCCGAAGACCTGGGTCGCGATGCGCGTGGCCGTCACGGCCGACTCCGAGGTGTAGAGCTTCGCGATCGCCGCGGCCTTCTTGAACTCCGCGTGCGAGGCACCTGCATCCTTCATCGCCGCCGCCTGGTAGACCAGCGCACGACCAGCTTGGGCCATCACTGCGAGGTCGGAGATCTGGAACGCGACGCCCTGCTTGGCACCGATCGGCACGCCGAAGGTCGTACGCTCGCCGGCGTACTGGACGCACAGGTCGAGGCAGGCCTGGATGCAGCCGACCGCTAGGGCGGCGATCGCGACCCGGCCGTCGTCGAGGGTTGCGAGGAACTGCGCGTAGCCGCGACCGCGCTCACCGAGCAGGTGATCAGCCGGCACACGGGCGTCGACGAACGACAGCGGGTGCGTGTCGGAGATGTGCCAGCCGAGCTTGTCGTACGGCGGCTCCACGATGAAGCCTGGCGTGCCGGCCGGAAGCATCAGCGTCGAGAGCTCCGGTCGACCGTCGTCGCGAGTGCCTGTGCGTGCGGTGACCGTGACGACCGAGGTCATCTCGCTGCCCGAGTTGGTGATGAACTGCTTCGCACCGTTGATGACCCACTCATCGCCGTCGAGCTCAGCCTTGGTCTTGGTGGCGCCGGCATCGGAACCGGCGCCGGGCTCGGTCAGGCCGAAGCCCGCGAGCTTCTGTCCGGCAACGAGGTCAGGGAGCCACGTCGACTTCTGCTCAGCGGTGCCGAACGTCAGGATCGGGTTGATGCCAAGCCCGACGGCAGCCTCGAGGGTGATGCCGATCGACTGGTCGACCCGGCCCAGCTCCTCGATCGCGACACACAAGCTGGTGAAGTCACCGTCCGCGCCGCCGTACTCCTCGGGAGCGGTGAGCCCGAACAGGCCGAGATCGCCCATCTTCTTGACCAGGTCGACCGGGAAGAAGTGGTCCTTGTCCCACTTGGCGACGTGCGGGGCCACCTCCGCCTCAGCGAACTCGCGGACGCTGCGGCGGAAGGTCTCGTGCTCACTGGACAAGGCGAAAGTCATGCGCCGATGTTAACAACCGTTAACCTACCGGCACAAAGCGGCGCTGTGGCACCACCGATTCGCCGATACGATCCAGACATGTTCAAGATCTTTCTCGCCCTTCACCTGCTGACCGCGATCTTCGCCGTCGGCCCGCTCGTCCACGCGGCCACAACCGCATCCCGCGGACTTCGCAATGTCGACGCCGGCGCCACCGCGTCCGCCGCCCGCACCATCAGGATCTATTCGTACGCCTCGGTGGTCGTCGTGATCCTCGGCATGGGCCTGATGTCGGTCGACTCCCCGTTCGGCAACAAGGAGAAGGTCGGCGAGTTCTCCGATCTGTGGATCTGGCTCTCGGTGTTGCTCTGGGTCGCTGCCATGGTTCTCTCGCTCGGTCTCGTCGTGCCGACGCTCGACAAGGCCACTGCAGCGATCGGCCGTGGCGAAGCGGTCACGTCATTCGTCGGCAAGGTCGCTGCGGGCGGTGGCATCGTGGGCCTGGTCTTCGCGGCGATCGTGTTCCTGATGGTCTACCGCCCCGGGTCGTAGACGGGCACGTCGCGCCTACGTAGCGAACCTCACAACCCGCGCCGGCCGCACGCCCCTAGAATCAGCACGCAGCCCCACAGTCTTGAGGAGTAACTCAGTGAGCAAGCCCCTGGCCAAGGTCCTGATCGCCAACCGCGGAGAGATCGCGGTACGCGTGATCCGGGCGTGCAAGGATGCCGGCATCGGCAGCGTGGCGGTGTACGCCGAGCCCGACCGTGACGCGGTGTTCGTACGCCTGGCCGACGAGGCCTACTCGCTGGAGGGTGCGACGCCCGCCGAGTCCTACCTCTCGATCGAGAAGATCATCGCGGTGGCCGAGCGCAGCGGCGCCGACAGCGTGCACCCCGGCTACGGCTTCCTCGCCGAGAACGCCGAGTTCGCCCAGGCCGTCATCGACGCCGGGCTGATCTGGATCGGCCCGCCGCCCGCAGCGATCGAGGCCCTGGGCGACAAGGCCAAGGCGAAGCAGATCGCGCAGAAGGCGAACGCTCCCCTCGCTCCCGGCACCAAGGATCCGGTCAAGGACGCCGACGAGGTCATCGAGTTCGCCAAGGAGAACGGTCTGCCGGTCGCAATCAAGGCCGTGTTCGGCGGTGGTGGCCGCGGCCTCAAGGTCGCCAAGACGCTGGAGGAGATCCCCGACGCGTACGAATCGGCGGTCCGCGAAGCCGTCAGCGCCTTCGGTCGTGGCGAGTGCCTGGTCGAGAAGTTCCTCGACAAGCCGCGGCACGTCGAGACTCAGTGCCTCGCCGACTCGCACGGCAACGTCGTCGTCGTGTCGACCCGCGACTGCTCGCTGCAGCGCCGCCACCAGAAGCTCGTCGAGGAGGCGCCCGCGCCATTCCTGACCGACGACCAGCTCGACCGCCTCTACACGTCGTCGAAGGCGATCCTCAAGGAAGCCGGTTACGTCGGTGCCGGCACGTGTGAGTTCCTCGTCGCCGCCGATGGCACGATCAGCTTCCTCGAGGTCAACACCCGCCTCCAGGTCGAGCACCCCGTGTCCGAGGAAGTCACCGGCCTCGACCTCGTACGCGAGATGTTCCGCATCGCCGCCGGTGAGGAGCTCGGCTACGACGACCCCGAGATCCGCGGCCACTCGATCGAGTTCCGGATCAACGCCGAGGACGGCGGCCGCGGCTTCCTGCCCGCCCCTGGCACGCTGACGAAATGGGTTCCGCCGTCAGGCCCCGGCATCCGGGTCGACGGCGGGTACGAGGAAGGCGAGACCATCCCCGGCGCCTTCGACTCCTTGGTCGCCAAGCTCATCGTCTCCGGCACGACCCGGACGCAGGCGCTGGAGCGTTCGCGCCGAGCCCTCGACGAGTTCGTGGTCGACGGCATGCCGACCGTTGTGCCGTTCCACCGCAGCGTGGTCGACGATCCGGCCTTCATCGGCGATCCGACCTCCAACTCCGGCGTCGGCTCGTTCGACGTCTACACGACCTGGATCGAGACCGACTACGACAACCAGCTAGAGCCGTACGTCGGCGCCAGCGAGGAGGACGAGCCGTCCGAGCGCGAACGCGTCATCGTCGAGGTCGGCGGCAAGCGGGTCGAGGTCGTGCTCCCCGGCGGTCTGGGTGCGTCGACGGTCGCGGCCGGACCCAAGAAGACCAAGCGCAAGGGCGGGAAGTCCGCGGGCGCTGCGGCGAGCGGCGACTCGCTGACCGCGCCGATGCAGGGCACCGTCGTGAAGGTGACCGTCGAGGAGGGTCAGACCGTCTCGGCGGGCGACCAGATCGTGGTGGTCGAGGCGA
>JAWWPE010000351.1:0-2568 GCA_033850895.1 Nocardioidaceae bacterium
CGGTGGCGAGGCGGCGCTCGCGCTCCTCGGGGCCTTCGGTGCCGCGGCCGACCAGCCGCCGCTCGAGTTCTTCCCAGCTCGGCGGCGCCAGGAAGACCATCAGGGCATCGGGCATCCTGCTGTGAACCTGGCGAGCGCCCTGCAGATCGATCTCGAGCAGAGCCGGCTGACCGGCGGCCAGGTGCTCCTCGACCGGCGCGCGCGGCGTGCCATAGCGCGCGGCTTTGTGGACGACTGCCCACTCCAGCAGGCCGTCTGCGGCCACCATCGCATCGAACTCGTCGTCGGAGATGAACAGATAGTGGACGCCGTCGATCTCACCCGGGCGCGGCGGGCGGGTGGTGACTGAGACCGAGATCCAGATCTCGGGGTGCGTACGGCGTACGCACGCAGCGACGGTGCCCTTGCCGACCGCGGTGGGGCCGGCGAGGACGACGAGCTGTGCGTGAAATGCGGGCGTCGAAGGCCCGTCAGCCACGGCCAGATTTGTCTGTTCTGTCGGTGAACTCGGCAATCAGATCCTTGATCTGGTTGGCGCCGAGACCGCGGAGGCGACGGTTGCCGGCGATGCCGACTCGCTGCATGATCTCCTGGGCTCGCACCTTGCCGACTCCGGGCATCGCCTGCAACAGGTCGATGACCCGCAGCTTCGCGATGACTTCATTGGCCTTCGACTCCTGCAGAACCTCGGTGAGGGTCGCACGGGAGTGTTTCAGGCGGTTCTTGACCTCGGCGCGCAGCTGTCTGGCGATCGCGGCCTTTTCGAGAGCGGCCTTGCGCTGCTCCGGCGTCAACATCGGGAGTGCCACTTCATTCACCTCATCTAGGGTTGCGGATGGCGGTCACTTGAGCGTGATCTTGCATTCCTGCTTGACGTTCTTGACGACGGCGTTGCGTTGGGTCTGCGTCGCGTTGAACGCCTGGTAAGCCGTGTTGAGCTTCTTGAGCTGGGCCGAGGTGAGCTTCTTGACCTTGGTCGTGTCGGTCATGTCCTCGAGCGCCAGGCCGACGCTCTTCTGTGCGGAAATGACACCCTTCGTCACGTCTGCGAGCTTCGTCCAGTCCTTGCGGACCGACGCGGGCGCGACCTTCCCCACCTCGTCGAACACCTTGGCGTAGTTGGCGTACGCGGCGTCCGTGCGCTTCTGCCCGAAGGTGTTGAGCGTCGTCTTGCCCTTGTCCACGGCATCGCAATAGGCGTTGCCGCCGCCGCATCCCGACAGCGTCGTGGCGGTGACGAAGGTCCCCACCAACAGTGCGGCGGAACGTTTCATGCAGTTACTCCTCGACGTGCTGGGGTGCGGGACTGCTAGGAGCCTACAAGTTCGGCGTTGACCCTCGCGACAGAATCGCGCAGGGCCTGAACATCGGGTCCCTGCGACAGCACTCCGCGGGACGTTGAGGGGATCACGTTGGGGAGCACGCCCCCGAAGATTCGGTTGATGTCGGCCACCGTGCCGCCTTGGGCGCCGAATCCCGGCACCAGCAGCGGACCGTTGATCGCGAGGTCCTCGGCGGAGTCGCCGATCGTCGCTCCGACGACTGCGCCGAACGCACCCATCGGCTCGGCGCCCGCGTTGAGGGCGGCGAGCTGGGCCAGGATGCCCCCGGCGACGGTCTGCTCACCGTTGCTGGCGAGCAGCACCTCCGGGCCCTCCTTGTTGGAGGTCAGGGCCAGGACGAACACGCCGGCGTCGTTCTTCTCGGCGACGTCGAAGAACGGGCTCAGCGATCCGAAGCCGAGATAGGGGCTGACCGTGATGGCGTCGGCCGCCATCGGGGAGTCTTCGTCGAGGTACGCCTCGGCGTAGGCCGCCGCGGTCGACCCGATGTCGCCGCGCTTGACGTCGAGGATGACCAGCGATCCGGTGTGCCGGAGATCCTGGATCGTACGCTCGAGCACCACGACTCCCCTGGCGCCGAAGCGTTCGAAGAACGCCGACTGCGGCTTGACGAAGGCGACGTGGCCCGCGAACGCCTCGACACAGGCAGATGCGAACCGGTCGAGTCCCTCGACATCGTCAGGGAGCCCCCATTTGGCCAGCAGCGAGGCGTGAGGGTCGATGCCGACGCAAGCCGGCCCATACGCCGCCATCGCCGCCCGTGCGCGGGACCCAAAGCTCACGACGGCCGGCCGGCCTCGACGATACGGCCCCAGTCCTGCAGGGACGTCACGCCGATCTTGCCCTCGATGAGCGCCTCGATGCCCTGGACTGCCGCGGCCAGACCTTGCACCGTGGTGATGCACGGGATGCCCTCGGCAACTGCCGCCGTACGGATCTCATAGCCGTCGATACGGGGGCTGCCGCCCGACGTCACGCCGTGCGGGGTGTTGATGATCAGCTGCACGTCCTGGGCGTGGATCTTCTCCACGATCGTGCTGCGCTCCTGGCCGGGCAGGGGCTCCTCGTTGAGCTTGCGGATGACCGTGGCCTTGACCCCGTTGCGACCCAGCACCACCGCAGTGCCGCTCGTCGCCAAGATCTCGAAGCCGAGATCGGCGAGCCGCTTGACCGGGAAGATCATGTGCCGCTTGTCGCGGTTGGCGACCGAGACGAACACCTGGCC
>JAWWPE010000358.1:0-4149 GCA_033850895.1 Nocardioidaceae bacterium
AAGCTGGTCTGGGCCAACTGGCACCGCCGGCTCGGCGAGCTGGCGATGGAAGTCTGCGGTGCGTCATCGTTGACCGCCGGCGAACCGTACGAGCTGGATCGCTGGCAGAACCTCTTCCTGTTCTCCCGCGCCGACACGATCTACGGCGGCAGCGATGAGATCCAGCGCAATATCCTCGCCGAGCGCGTGCTCGGCCTTCCGAAGGAGCTACGCGGATGACAACCATGCGACCCGAGCAGCCCACCCCCGAGTACGTCGCGGGGCACAACCTACTGGCCGGCAAGGTCGTGGTGGTAACTGCCGCGGCAGGTGCCGGCATCGGTGCCGCGGTCGCCCGGCGGGCGCTGGAGGAGGGTGCCGCGATGCTGGTCATCAGCGACACCCATGAGCGGAGGCTCGGCGAGTTCCGGGACTCGCTGGCGGCGGAGTTCGGTGACGACCGCGTACGCGCCTTGCCCGTCGACGTGACCGACGAGGCCCAGGTGCAGGCGCTGCTCGACATCGCCGACGAGCACGGTGGCGTCGACGTGATGATCAACAACGCCGGCCGCGGCGGCACCGCGGATGTCCTGGAGATGGCTGACGAGGACTGGTCGCGGGTCCTCGACATCACGCTGACCGGCACGTTCCGGTGCGTACGCGCCGCCGGCAACCGCATGCGGGCCGCCGGTACTCGCGGCGTGATCATCAACAACGCCTCGGTGATCGGCTGGCGTGCCCAGGAGGGGCAGGCGCACTACGCCGCCGCCAAGGCCGGGGTCATGGCGTTGACCCGCTGCGCCGCGCTCGACGTGGCACCGCACGGCATACGCATCAACGCGGTTGCGCCGTCGCTGGCGATGCACCCGTTCCTCGCCAAGGTCACCAGCGACGAGCTGCTGGCCGAGCTCAAGCAGCGCGAAGCGTTCGGACGTGCCGCCGAGCCGTGGGAGGTCGCCAACGTCATGGTGTTCCTGGCGTCGGACTATTCGTCGTACCTCACCGGTGAGGTCGTCTCCGTCTCGAGTCAGCGAGCCTGAGATGTCCGCCAACGCGCAGCCTTCGACCTCGACCCGCCGCGGCGAGCTGCTGGCGATCGCCGCCGAGCTGTTCGCGACGAAGGGCTTCAAGAACACCACGGTCCGCGACATCGCCGACGCCGCCGGCATCCTGAGCGGTTCGCTCTATCACCACTTCGACTCCAAGGAGTCGATGGTCGACGAGATCCTGTCGACCTTCCAGGACGAACTGTTCGGGAAGTACGCCGAGATCCTGGCCGGCGATGATGACGCCCGCGCCAAGCTGGAGGCGGTCGTACGCGTCTCGTTCGAGGCGATCGACCAGCACCGCAACGAGGTGGCGATCTTCCAGAACGAAGCCGACTACCTCGGCCGGTTCGACCGCTTCGCCTATCTCGCCGACCGCAACCAGCAGTCCCGCGACGTCTGGATGACCCTGCTCAAGGAGGGCGTCAGCTCCGGCGCGCTGCGCCAGGACCTCGACGTCGAGCTGGTCTACCGCTTCATCCGCGACACCGTGTGGGTCGCGGTGCGGTGGTACCGCCCGGGAGCCAAGCTCAGCCACCACGACGTCGCCGACCAGTACCTCACCATCCTCCTCGACGGGATCACCTCATGACACCTCCCACCGCGTACATCATCGACGCCGTACGTACGCCCGTTGGCAAGCGCGGCGGCTCGCTCGCCGGCGTGCACTCGGCCGACCTTGGCGGCCACGTGCTGAAGGCGCTGGTCGACCGCACGGGCCTCGATCCGGGTGCTGTCGACGACGTGATCATGGGCTGCTGCGACACGATCGGCTCGCAGGCCGGAGACGTCGCGCGTACAGCCTGGCTGGTCGCCGGACTGCCCGACCACGTGCCGGGCGTGACCATCGACCGACAGTGCGGCTCCTCGCAGCAGGCGGTCCACTTCGCCGCCCAGGGCGTCATGTCCGGCACCCAGGACCTTGTCGTTGCCGGCGGCCTGCAGAACATGAGCGCGATCCCGATCTCCGCCGCGATGCTGGTCGCGGATCAGTACGGCTTCACCACCCCGTTCGCCGAGTCGCCTGGGTGGCTGGCGCGCTATGGCGACCAGGAGGTCAGCCAGTTCCGTTCGGCCGAGATGATCGCCGAGAAGTGGGGGATCAGCCGAGAGGACATGGAAGCATTCGCGCTGGCTTCGCACGAACGCGCACGTACCGCCACCGCCGAGGGCCGGTTCGCTTCGCAGATCGCCCCGGTCGCCCTTCCCGATGGACGGAGTTTCGCCGTCGACGAGACCCCGCGAGAGACCTCGCTGGAGAAGATGGCGGCGTTGGAGCCGCTCGCGCCCGGCGGCCGGATCACCGCGGCCGTCGCCTCGCAGATCAGCGATGGTGCGAGCGCCATGCTGATCGCGTCCGAGCGGGGCGTCCGCGACCACGGACTGACGCCGCGGGCGCGCGTCCACCATCTCTCCGTGCGGGCTGACGACCCGGTCTGGATGCTGACCGGCCCGATCACCGCGACGCAGCACGCATTGAAGAAGGCGGGTATGACGATCTCCGATATCGACCTGTTCGAGTGCAATGAGGCGTTCGCGTCGGTCGTACTCGCGTGGATGCAGGAGCTGGATGCCCCGCACGAGAAGGTCAACGTCAACGGCGGCGGCATCGCTCTGGGCCATCCGATAGGCGCGACTGGCACGCGGCTGATGACGACGCTGCTCAACGAGCTCGAGCGCACCGAGGGCCGTTACGGCCTGCAGGTCATGTGCGAAGGCGGCGGCCAGGCCAACGTCACGATCATCGAACGCCTCTAGTTTTCGGGCCGTGGTCTGTCACGGCCTCGGTCGGAGGTGAGAGGGTCCTGTCATGTATCGCATGAACGGGCAGAGCCCTGCTGACGACGGGCCACCCGTGCCGACAACGGTGGATCTTGGTCGCGCGTGCGACTTCTGCGGGACTGCGCCAACGACTCATTGGCTGACGTTCACGCCAGCCGCCCCCGGAGCAGGGTGGACTCTGCCGGCATACCTCGGATCTTGCGCCGTGTGCGCGGACACGATCGACTTCAGCAACGCTGGACAGCTCGCAACGATTGGGAATCAGCCTCCCGACGTGGCGGATGTTCTCGCGAGACACTTCCTGACCATCACGCCGGGCGCTTAGCCAGCGGGCCCATAAACTCCCAAGCCACCGAGCCCGTGTTCAGTCTCGACCTTCTGACATGGCCCTGCCGAATGAGTGCCAGACTCCCCGCGTGAGATATGTCGGCTACCTACCCATCCTGTTTCTCGGGGTCTGCGGCGGCGCCCGGGCGGCAATTGCAGGGTCCATCGGCGCGGTCGAATGGTCCGGCGGGCTCGTTGGTGCGGTCATCGGATACTTCGGTTCTCGCGCAATTCTTCGGACCGTGTATGAGGGTGACCTCGACGGAAACTAGTTGTTCCCTCAATTCGTACACACGGTGGTGGCGTGTCGACTGGCGGATCAAATCGCACGTCAGATCGCCCCCGCACGTCCAAGCAAACTGCTACGCCCGCGAACTACCGATACACCTAGTGACGGGAGACGATTTCCGCAGCATCGCCCCAGAGGCTACGTTCGCGAAGCGCGCTCTCGATGAGGGGTGGATCCTCCCGCAGGAACGGCGGCAGTACCTCGTGCGTCACGTCGTTCACCCAATCGTCGAAGGCAGCAACGACTTCGTCGGGGGTAATGCCGACTGCCGACAGTCGCCTTACGGCGGCGATCCGATCGGCCTGCTTCTCGCCATCGGATGCGTCGGAAACGTGGTCCATCTCAATCTCGTAGATCAGGGCAGCGAGAATCTCTGCGATCGCTGTCGTTCGTGCGCTCATCCCGCGATTGTCCCACCTGAAAACGGCCGGCAAGCCCGCTCGTGTTCACCTGGTCAATGTCGTAGGCAGGCCGGTGGGCCGCCGGACTCGCACGGTCAGGCGGCTTGGGGGTAGCTGGTTTGTCGACGGCGGTGGAGTGACTTGCCGGTCTTGTTGGTGAAGGTGAAGCCGTCTACTGCGTTGCCGGTGATGTTGAGGAGTCCGCGGTGGAGCAGGTGGTGGCATCTGACGCACAAGCCGACCAGCAGGTCGAGGTTGGTGGGGCCGCCCAGTGACCACCAGATGGTGTGGTGGATTTCGAGGTGGGTGTGGTTGCAGCCGGGGG
>JAWWPE010000366.1:0-9373 GCA_033850895.1 Nocardioidaceae bacterium
GGCCGTCATACCGGCGCCCCCGGCACCTACGACGACGACGTCATACGTCTCTTGCATGTGACCTCCGTCGGGGTGAACTACCGCAAAACTGTAACAGGTTCTAGTATGACGATGTGTCCTCCATCCACGCTGATCCGGCCGCCATAGTCGCCGCCACCGAGCGGCTCGCGCAGGCGTTGGAGACGCGAGTGCCATGCGTTGCGGTCCGCGATCTGATCGGGACCGATGACCTGCCGGCGGCATACGCGGTGCAGCAGGGGCTCGTCCAGAAGCGGCTGTCCGCGGGCGTGACCGTCGTCGGCCGCAAGATCGGCGCCACTTCCGAGGCGGTGCAGAATCAGCTCGGCGTCGACCAGCCCGACTTCGGCTATCTGCTCAGCGACATGGATGTCAGCCACGGCACCACCGGCACCACCGGCACCCCGATCTCAATGCACACTCTTCTGCAGCCACGGGTGGAGGCCGAGGTCGCGTTCCGCCTGAGCCGTGACATCGACGTGGCCGAGGAGCAGATCACCATCGACCTGGTCCGCGAGGCCGTCGACGTGGCGATCCCGGCACTGGAGATCGTCGACTCACGCATCGACGGCTGGGACATCACGTTCACCGACACGGTCGCCGACAACGCATCGAGCGGCCTCTACGTCATCGGCGACGCAGGCCTCCCGCTGTCTGAGATCGAGCCACGCGAGGTCGAGATGAGCCTGACCATCAACGGCGAGGAGCGCTCGTCCGGCAACGGCGCCGCCTGCCTCGGTGACCCGCTGGAGGCGCTGAGGTGGCTGGCCGTCCAGGCCACGCGCTTCGGCGACCCACTGCGAGCGGGCCACCTGATCCTGTCCGGGGCCCTGGGGCCCTTCGTTCCGTTCGCCGCGGGTGACCGCGTGACGGCTTCCATCAGCGGGTTCGCGCCCCTGACCGTCTCCTTCGAGGAGTAACACAAGATGAGCAAGAAAGTCACCGCGGCCATCGTCGGACCCGGCAACATCGGGACCGACCTGTTGTACAAACTGCTGCGCAGTGAGGTGGTTGAACCCCGCTGGATGATCGGCGTCGACCCTTCGTCGGAGGGTCTGAAGCTGGCCCGTGACCTCGGTGTCGAGTCCTCGCACGAGGGCGTCGACTGGCTGCTCAAGCAGGACGAGCTTCCCGAGCTGATCTTCGAGGCGACCTCGGCATACGTGCACCGTGAGTACGCCCCGCGCTACGCCGAGGCCGGCATCCGCGCGATCGACCTGACGCCTGCCGCCGTCGGACCCGCAGTCATCCCGCCGGTCAACGGCGAGGAACACGTCACCGCCCCCAACGTCAACATGATCACCTGCGGCGGCCAGGCCACGATCCCGATGGTCTACGCCGTGTCGCGGGTCGCCCCGGTGCCGTACGCCGAGATCGTCGCCTCGGTCTCCAGCGCCTCCGCCGGGCCGGGCACGCGCGCGAACATCGACGAGTTCACCCGCACGACCGCGGCCGGCGTGGAGACGATCGGTGGCGCGGAGCGCGGCAAGGCGATCATCATCCTCAACCCCGCTGATCCGCCGATGATCATGCGCGACACGATCTTCTGCGCGGTGGCGCCGGATGCCGACCGTGACGCCATCTCCCAGTCGGTGTTCGACATGGCGAAGGCAGTGCAGGAGTACGTACCCGGCTACCGGCTGTTGCAGGACCCGCAGTTCGACGATGCGTCCGCGGCGACCCTGAACCGTACGAAGGTCAGCATCTTCGTCGAGGTCGAAGGCGCCGGCGACTACCTCCCGCCGTACGCCGGCAACCTCGACATCATGACCGCCGCCGCCACGCAAGTAGGCGAATCGATTGCAAAGGCGATGACCCGATGAACGACATCAACACTCTCTCCCGCACCTGGTCGCAGACCGATCCGTCGACCGACCTCGATCTCCGGCTCACCGA
Organism: Nocardioidaceae bacterium; assembly: GCA_033850895.1. Lineage (GTDB taxonomy): Bacteria > Actinomycetota > Actinomycetes > Propionibacteriales > Nocardioidaceae > Aeromicrobium. The sequence continues at coordinate 1,915 of JAWWPE010000366.1, forward strand.
CACCTGCCTGCGCGACGGCTCCCACCACAAGCGGCACCAGTTCGTGCCCGACGAGGTGCGCGCGATCGTCAGCGCACTCGACGATGCGGGTATGCCGGTCATCGAGGTGACCCACGGTGACGGCCTCGGCGGATCGTCGTTCAACTACGGATTCTCCGCGACGCCCGAGCAGAATCTGATCAAGCTGGCGGCCGAGACCGCCAAGCGGGCAAAGATCGCGTTCCTGATGCTCCCGGGCGTCGGCACCAAGGACGACATTCGCGCGGCCCAGGACAACGGGGGCAAGATCTGCCGGATCGCCACCCACTGCACCGAGGCCGACACGTCCCAGCAGCACTTCGGCCTGGCGCGAGAGCTGGGGCTGGAGACCGTCGGCTTCCTGATGATGAGCCACACCCAGCCGCCTGAGGCTCTTGCCAAGCAGGCGCGGATCATGGTCGACGCCGGCTGCCAGTGTGTCTATGTCGTCGACTCCGCCGGTGCGCTGATCATGGAGGCGGTCGCGGACCGCGTGTCCGCGATGGTCGCCGAGATCGGTGGCGAGGCCACGGTCGGCTTCCATGGTCACGAGAACCTCGGCCTCGGCGTCGCCAACACGGTGATCGCCGCCCGGGCCGGAGCCACCCAGATCGACGGCTCGGTCCGCAGGTTCGGTGCCGGTGCCGGCAACACCCCGCTCGAGGCGTTCATCGGCGTCGCCGACAAGCTCGGCTGGAACACCGGCGTGGACTTCCTGCAGATCGTCGACGCGGCAGAGGACGTCGTACGCCCGGCGATGCCGGAGGAGTGCACTCTCGGCCGCAACGCTCTCATGATCGGGTACGCCGGCGTCTACTCGTCGTTCCTGCGCCATGCCGACAACGCCGCCGCGCGCTATGACGTCTCGGCCGCGAAGATCCTGCTCGAGGCCGGCCAGCGCAAGCTGATCGGCGGCCAGGAGGACCAGCTGATCGACATCGCCCTGCAGCTCAAGGCCGCCAAGGCGTAGCCGCCCGGAGGGCGGTGGGCCTGCAACCTCAACGTGTGGCGATGAGGTTGCCAGGTCACCGCTCGGGGGATGGAAGTCAGTTGCGGCGGCGACTAGCCGGTGTGGCGGACGCGGACGACGAGCTTGCCGGTGGCGCGATCGTGCTCCATGTCGTCGTGGGCCTGCCGCACCTGTTCCAGTCCGTCGTACACGTGGTCAACGGGAAAGCTCAGCTCGCCAGCCGCGACAGCGTCGAGGATTTCCTGGAAGACGTCGCCAGGCAGGTCGGAGGCGTCACCGAAATAGCCCGCCAGGCGGACACCGCGTGGCAGGTATTCGTTGGGCGAGAAGTCCCGGACCGTGTACTGGTTGGACAGGCTGCCGCCGAAGCACGCCGTCCCGTGCACGCGTACGGCACGCAGGGTGTCTGGCAGCGTCGGCGTCCCCACGAGATCGAGGGCGGCGTCGACACCGTCCGGGTACAGCTCCCTGACGGCCGGCGCGACCGCGCCGGTGTCGAGCAGGGGGTGGTCGACGCCGCGGGCCTTCAACGAGTCCAGCCGGTCCGGCTGCCGCGTCGTCGAGAGCACCGTGGCGCCGCGCCAGGCGGCAATCGCGGCGGCGGCGAGACCGACCGACGACGTCCCGCCGCGGATCAGCACGGACTGCCCCGCCTTGAGATCCAGGCCGACCGTGAGCGAGCCGTACGCGGTCTGCACCATCTCCGGCAGGGCGCCGAGCACCTCCCACGGCAGGTCGGTGTCAACGGGGATCACCTGGGACAGCGGCACGGAGGTGTACTCCGCGTAGCCGCCGTCATACGTCCGACCCATGTCGCCCATCATCGCGACGACCTTCTGCCCCGGCACCAAACCGCTGTCGGCGGGTGCCGCGTCGACGACTCCGGCCGCTTCGATCCCCGGCACCCGCGGGAAGCTCACCCCGACGCTGACGCCGAGCCGCAGCTTCAGCTCCGAGCGGTTGAGACCGAACGCCTCGACCCGAATACGTACCCAGCCCTCTCGCTCGGGCGGCAGCGGAACCGTGACGAGTCGCAGATTGTCCACCGGCCCCGGTCCGGACAGCTGGATGGCACGCATGGTGGTCGGCGAGGAGGTCATGGCCCTGAGTCTTCCCGAGTATGAGGTGGGTCGACGGTCACCAACAGGGTTCCGGACGAGTTGATTCCCGCTCCACCGAGGCTCAGCGCTTGCGGATGCCGCGGTAGATGCCGCGGTCGACGATCAGGTCGCGCAGGATGCGGTCGATCGTCCACTTCGGGAACCAGAACGCGCGACCATTCGTCGCGAACACCTCGAGCCCACCGGGTTGGATCCCGGTCACCGAACCCCATTGGCCGCGTGGTGGTTTGTACGCCTTCAGGGACTTCCCGCCGAGCTCTGCGCGGATGTTCCTGGCGAGCAGCTTGTCCGCGCGATTGCGGGCCGAGGTCCTGAGCGGATCGGTCGCCGCCACGTCGCCGATCGCGAAGACGCCAGGGTGCCCAGGCACCCGGAGAGTCGGCTCGACGTTGACGAAGCCATCGGCGTTGAGCAGCTCGTCGGGCAGCCACTCGGTGTTGGGTCGCACCTTGCCAACTGTCCACAGCACCGCATCCGCAGAGACGGGCGCCTGTCCGGTGCTCCAGGTGATCGGCGCATCGCTGATCTCGTCGCAGTCGAAACCGTCCGGGATGACGGCGCGATGCCCCGGGTGCAGTCCGACCCCGAGCTCGGCCAGCCGGTGGCTCAGCTTTTGCTCGACTCTCGGGTGGTGGTGGAGAAGCACGCGCTCGCCCGGGAAGTAGAGGTCGATCTGCTTGGCCGGCCACGTGTCGGCCAGGTTGATGGCGGCGCTCACCGCGGCACCGCCCCCGCCGATGACGGCGATCGAGCCGGCTTCGCCCAGGCGGGCATGCGTCGCAGCGAGGTCTGCCTCGACGTCGTCGGCGGACAGCAGCCCCGGCCGTCGCCAGAAGCCGTTGGTCACGCCGGTGGAAATCACCAGGACGTCGTACGGCTCCTCGGCGGCGATGCCGTCCACGTCGGTGACCTGCACCTTGCGGGCCGCCAGGTCGAGGCCGGTCAACGTGCCGTGGATGGTGCGTACGTTGTCGAGGCGGCGGTAGCGGTCGAACGCGATCCAGCTGTCGCGGACCCAGTCGGCCGGCCTGGTCAGTCGGATGCCGAGCTCCTTGCCGCTGAGCAGGCCGGGTCGGCTGGTGATGCCGACGACGTCGGCGTGGGGGGACAGATTGATGGCGGTGAGCAGTCCGGCGTCGCCGAGGCCGGCGATGACCACGCGGGGCCGGGTCATACGGTCGTGCGGGCGCGCCGTGGGGGGCGGGGGACGAATCGGGGCACGCGCTCGATCACCGCCGCGTAGGACGGCCGCCGTTCCAGGCTGCGCTCCTCCATCATCGGGATGCTGGCCAGCTGGAACATCAGGTACATCGCGATCACGCCGACGAACGACCACCACCAGGTGTCGGGGTCGGCGGCCACGCCGAACAACGCCAGCGACAGCCAGAAGCTGACCTCGCCGAAGTAGTTGGGGTGCCTCGACCAGCCCCAGAGGCCCTGGTCCATCGCCTGGCCGGGCTGCCGGGTGCGGATGAACCGGTACATCTGCAGGTCGGCGGTGAACTCCAGCACGGTCGCACCGACTCCGACGAGCAGCGCGACGACATCCAGCCAGCCGATGTCACGGCCGCTCCGGGTCAGCACGACGTACACCGGCACCATGCCGAGAAACACCTGCAACGTCGGGAAGACGTGGATGCCCATCAGGTCAGCGGCGAACTCGGCCCTGCCGGCCCGCTCGCGCACCATCGGATAGCGCCAGTCCTCGTGGTGCAGCCCGGGGAATCCGTAGATCCAGTTGCCGGTCAGCCGGATTGCCCAGAAAACGATGACTGCCATCGCCAGCCAGCTGCGGGGATCGTCGGCGGGGGTGTCGGCCTTGATCCACCACGCCAGCATCAGCAGGGGTGGCAGCACGCTCCAGTACGCGTCGTAGAAGCTCGAGTTGTGGTGCATCCGGCTGGCCACGAAGATCACCACGGTCGCGATCAGGTCGGCGATCAGCCCGTCGAGCCAGAGCCACGACGTCTCCGGCCCCCATACGAACCACGCGGCACCGGCCCCGAACGCCACGACGTACGCGATGCCGACGCGCGTGAACGACTCGGTCCGGCTCAGCTGGTCAGGGCTCATAGCGCCGACCGTACCTAGAACTTGTTCTAGTTCGCCACTGTTCGGCAAGTTCGCCGCTGGGAGTCTTGCCGCCGAGATACTTCGGGCGATACCAACTGATGGTTGTATGGCGGGATGAGCACCACGGGCGCGGAGTCGGACTCAGGCGACATCGCCGACGAGCGCGCCCAGGCAGCCGATGACCGGGACGACCGGGCCGACGAGCGAGAATCCGCTCTGGAGGAACGCGAGTACCAGGTGGATGAGGCCGAAGCCGCTCAGGCGGACCGGGCGGAGTCTGTCCGCAAGATCATCCACGAAGCCGAGGGCCGCGATGCCATGGCTGATGCACGCGACTACGCCGCGGATGGTCGAGAGGCGGCCGCCTCACTTGCGTCGTTCCTTGACGACAAACCGCCCAGCCAGGATCCTGCCGCGCGCAGGGCGGCGGCGCTCGACCGGCATCACTCGAAGACTGACCGCTCGTCGGCTGCCACCGACCGGGTCGATCTCGCCGGCGACGCGGCGGCGCCTCCGGAAGACGAGGGAGCCGGCGAGGCGGGGCCGGGTCGGCCCGACGAGTGATCACCCCTGGTCGGCGGTCGTCGGGTCAGCAGGAAGACGCCCATGCCGGCGAAGGCCAGGTCGCGGACGCCAGCGCTGATCGTCTCGGCGACGCCTGGCAGCGCTGAGGACAAAGCCACCATGACCACTCCGGCGATCAGCGTCATCCCGGTCCACCTCGGCAGGACGCGCGCCTTGATCACGGCGATCCCGAAGGCTGATCCGGCCACCACCATCACGAGGCCGTGGTTCGTCACCCATGGTCCGAGCTCGCGCACCAGCGCATCCCAGTTCGTCGGCTGGTCCACCAGCGCGAGCAACACCGTCCCGGTGAAGAAGACGTATGCGTAGGCGTACCCGATCGCGCCGAGCAGTCCGAGCGTGCCGATCTGCGGCCTCTGGACCACGTACAACCCCAGGACGAACATGGGGATCGCTGCCTCCGCGACGTAGGTGAGGAGGAGCTGGGGATTCGAGAAGCCGCCGTGCGCGAGCTCCAGCACGTCGGAGACGAAATACAGCACGGAGAAGGTGAGAGCAGCGAGCCCAACCAGCGGAGCCAGGCGGTGAGTGACTCCGTGGCGGACTGCCGTGTCGGTGTAGCTCATACGTTCAGAAACCTGCCTTGGTTGGCCGCCGTCGTGGCGTGCCCACGCGACACCTCCAGTACACGGGCCGGCCGAGTTGCTCACCAGTGCCGATGGACCGTCACGGAATGACCAACGACCCCGTGGGCGAGAGCGAGTCGACTCGGCATTAATGCGCGGGCTTGTCCGACTGTCCGGGTCGCCGTCCGATGGACTTCCTACTAGAACGTGTTCTAGTATTGGGGTCACGAACTCCCGAGGAGCTGCAATGACCCAGGCCGTGCTCGACGCCGTACGAGACCTCCTTCCCACGCTGCGCGAACGCGCTGACGAGACCGAGCGCCTGCGTCAGGTCCCGGACGCCTCGGTCAAGGAGCTCGAGCAGGCCGGATTCTTCCGGATGCTGCAGCCCAAACGCTTCGACGGTCTCGAGTCGGATCCGCTCGACTTCTACACCGCGGTCAGCCTGATCGCCTCCGCCTGCGGCTCGACCGGCTGGATCTCCTCGGTCCTCGGGGTCCATCCGTGGCAGATCGCGCTGTTCCACGACGACGCCCAGCAGGCCGTGTGGGGTCAGGACACCGCCACGCGGTTGAGCTCGTCGTACGCCCCGACCGGCAAGGCCGTCGTCGCCGACGGTGGCTACCTGTTGCAGGGTCGCTGGAGCTTCTCGTCCGGGTCCGCGCACGCCACCTGGGTGCTGCTCGGCGGCCTGGTCTCCAACGCCGAGGGCCAGATCGTCGACTTCAAGACATTCCTGGTGCCACGGGAGAAGTACGAGATCGTCGACGTCTGGAACGTCGTCGGCCTGGCCGGCACCGGCTCCAACGACATCGTCGTCGAGGAGACGTTCATCCCCGACGAGTTCACCCTCTCGATGGGTGACACCGGCCGTTGCTTCGGCCCCGGTCAGGAGCAGAACCCCAGCGACCTCTACAAGCTGCCGTTCCACTCCTTGTTCACCACGACGATCACCGCCCCGATCGTCGGCATCGCCCGCGGTGCGTACGCCGAGCACGTCGAGATGCAGCAGAAGCGGGTGCGCGCGGCGTACGCCGGCGAGAAGGCGTCGTCCGATCCGTTCGCGGCCGTACGCATCGCGCGTGCGTCGAGCGAGATCGACGCGGCCTGGGAGCTGTGCATGGCCAACATCCGGCAGGAGCAGGCGCTGGTCGCCAAGGGCGAGAAGATCCCGATCTCCCTGCGCCTGAAGGTCCGCCGCGACCAGGTGCTCGGCACCCAGCGCGCGATCGACGCGATCGACGTGCTGTTCGAGTCGTCCGGTGGTCGTGCGCTGGCCAACGGCACGTACCTCCAGCGCGCCTGGCGCGATGCGCACGCCGGCCGGGTGCACGCCGCGAACGACCCCGAGCGGGCCCTGCAGATGTTCGGTATGGCTGAGTTCGGACACAAGGTCGACCCAGGGATGTACTGATGGCCAGCCTCGATAGAGTGTCCACTCGCCGATCTGCCAAGGCCGGCGACCTGACGCTCAATTACTACGAGGCCGGCGAGCCGACGGCGGTCGGCGGTGGCCTGCCGTTGGTGATGCTGCACGGTGGCGGCCCCGGTGCGTCCGCATGGTCCAACTTCGGCTCGGCGCTGCCGGGCTTCGCCGAGAACTTCCGTACGCTGCTCGTCGACCAGCCCGGGTTCGGGCAGAGCGACAAGCCGGAGGTCGTCGGCAACTACTTCCGCTTCTCGGCGGAGATCCTCAAGGACCTCCTCGACGAGCTCGGCATCGACCGCATCCACCTGCTGGGCAACAGCCTTGGCGGTGGCACCGCGGCGCGGTTCGCCATCCTCTACCCGGAGCGGATCGGGCGGCTCGTGCTGATGGGCCCGGGTGGGCTCAACCTCAGCCTGTTCCACGGCGATCCCACCGAGGGCGTCAAGCGCCTGATGGACTTCTCGGGCAATCCCACCGAGGAGGCGCTGCGGGCGTTCATCTCCACCATGGTCGTCGACCAGACCCTCGTCACCGACGAGCTGGTCGCCGAACGGCTTGCCGACGCGACTGCTCCAGGAGCGATGGAGGCCATGCGCTCGATGGGTATGTCGTTCTGGAACCCCGACAGCTTCGAGGACGGCCTGGTGTGGCGCGACGCCCACCTGATCAAGCGGCCCACCCTGCTGACCTGGGGCCG
>JAWWPE010000402.1:0-14075 GCA_033850895.1 Nocardioidaceae bacterium
GTTTCGCTGTCCACCAGGCGTCGGTGGCGCGAGATCGTCCCGCTCGCAGTCATCTCGCTCGGAACCAGCGCATGCCTTGAACTCATCAACCCGACCGAGAGAGACGGCCCATTCCTCACCATCCCCATCATCGTGGCGATCATCGCGGTCACGGTCGGCTGGGGCATGTACATCGGATCTCGTCGGGAGCTGTTGGCCACACTTCGCGACCGTGCCAGCGCGGCCGAGTCGGAGCAGAACGCGCGGCTGAGCCAGGCTCGTACGGCCGAACGCGCCCGCATCGCGCGCGAGATGCATGATGTGCTGGCCCACCGGATCTCCCTCGTCACCATGCACGCCGGCGCGCTGACCTACCGCGAAGACCTCAGCGCCGACGAGATGCGCGCCACCGCCGGTGTGATCCAGGAGAACTCACATCAAGCCATGATCGAGCTCCGAGAGGTGCTGGGCATCCTGCGGGACGGGCCTGGTGACGCCACACCGGAGCTGCCGCAGCCGTCCGCGACCGACCTGCCGGAGCTGCTCATCGAAGCGCGGCGCTCCGGTATGCGGATCGCGACCGAGCGCGACATCCCGCTCGACGGCATCCCCGAGACCTTGGGACGTACGCTCTACCGCATCGTGCAGGAAGGCCTGACCAACGCCCGCAAGCACGGCGTGGACACCCTCGTGACGGTCAACCTCGATGGCGGACCGGATGCCGGGTTGTCCGTCGAGGTACGCAACCCGTTGCGTGTCGGCACCGTGTTCGCCGCGACACCGGAGTCGGGGCTGGGCCTGATCGGGCTGGCTGAGCGTACGAACCTGGCTGGCGGGCGACTCACGCATCGCATCTCCTCCGAGCGCGAGTTCATCCTCTCGGCATGGTTACCGTGGCCGGCATGACGACGCGAGTGCTGCTGACCGACGACGACGCCCTGGTGCGTGCCGGACTCGCCCTGATGCTCGGTGGCTCACCGGACATCGCCGTCGTCGGCGAGGCCGTCAACGGCACCGAAGCGGTCGAGACCGTGCGCCGTGGCGGTGTCGACGTCGTCCTGATGGACATACGCATGCCGGTGATGGATGGCATCGTCGCGACCACGGCCATCCTTGCCCTCCCTGATCCACCCAAGGTCATCGTGCTGACGACGTTCGACGCCGATGAGTACGTCGTCAGGGCCCTGGCAGCCGGCGCGACGGGATTCCTGCTGAAGGACACCGCCCCGGCCGACATCGTCGCGGCGATCACCAAGGTCGTGGCCGGCGAGCCGATGCTCTCGCCGACGATCACCACCCAGCTGATCCGTCAGGTCACCGATGCGGCGCCCGGTGACCGCGGAGATCGGGCCAGCTCACGCGTAGCGTGTCTGACCGATCGCGAGCGCGAGGTCGCCATTGCGATCGGCCAGGGCTCGTCGAACGCGGAGATCGCCACCGAGCTCCTGATGAGCGTCGCGACCGTGAAGGCGCACATCTCGCACATCTTCACCAAGCTCGAGGCCACCAACCGGGTTCAGGTGGCCATCGCGATGCACGAGGCGGGTCTTCTCCAGCCCTGACCAATATGGTGTTGGCGTGACCGCCAGCGACTATCTCTCAGATCTGTTCTCCCTCGAGGGCCGCGTCGCCGTGGTCACTGGCGGAAGCTCCGGGATCGGCCGCGCCATCGCCGAGGCACTCGCCCGAGCGGGCGCCGGCGTGGTGATCATCGCTCGTACGGAGGCCGGTCTCACCGAGACTGTCGACGGGATCCAGTCCGCCGGGGGTCGGGCGGCCTGGGTGCAGGCGGACCTCGGCACCCGGGAAGGAGTACGCCGTGCTGCGGCGGAAGCCGTCGAGGCGTTCGGCGAGCCCGACATCCTGGTCAACTCCGCCGGCGTCAACCTCCGCTCGCCGATGAACGACCTCGACGACGACGTCTGGCAGACCACGATGGCGGTCAACCTCGAGGCACCGCACCTGCTCAGCCAGCGGTTCGGCCCCGGCATGGCCGAGCGCGGCTTCGGGCGGATCATCCACATCAGCTCGCAACAGGCGCATCGGGCCTTCGTCCAGAGCGGCGCCTACGGGGTGTCCAAGGGCGGACTCGAGTCATTGGCTCGCTCGCAGGCCGAGGCGTGGTCGCCGTACGGCGTCACGGCCAACACCCTCGTGCCGGGCTTCGTGATGACGCCGCTCAACGCCCGGCTCTCCTCCGACCCGGAAGCCGTTGCCGCCCTCGCGGCCCGCACGATGGTCGGCCGCAACGGCCTGGCCACCGACTTCGCCGGGCCCGCCCTGTTCCTCGCCAGCAAGGCGTCGGCATATGTCACCGGCCACTCGCTGTTCGTCGACGGCGGCCTGTCGGTCCACTGACCTCAAGCCCAGGCGTCTTCGAGGCGGACGTCCCGACGAAGGACGTTGACCGCAGCTCGATGGCCCGAGCACATGGCGGCCGTCACGGTGGCTGGGTCGTCGGTCCAGGTGGCCTCACCCGCGATGTGCAGCACCCCGCCGACGGGGGTCGCGAGGTTGTCATGGTCATCCGTCGATGCGCCGACCTTCATGTAGCCGAACGAGCCGCGGGCGAACGGGTCGTCCTGCCACGCCGTCACGTGCACCCGGGTCGGCGGTGGCACGCGATCCCCGTACAGCCTCCTCAGCTGGATCAGCACGGACTCCGCGACGTCCGCCTCGCTCCATCCGCGGATCGCCTTGGCCGCGGGGCCGGCCGCGAACGTCAACAACGTGGGCGTTCCGTGCAGGGCCGTGAGGTCGTACCAGGAGTGCCACCACGTGCCGCTCGGCCCGAGCTGGCGGATCGCGTAGACCGCGTCGTCCCAGAACTTGGTCTCGAACGTGAGGAAGATCTTCTCGAACGCATTCATCTCGAGTCGATCCAGCGCACCCGCAAGGGGCTCCGGCACCGGTGGCTCGATGATGAAATCGTCGCTCTGCAGAACGCTCAGTGGGACAGTGACCACAGCGTGGTCCGCCACGAACGTGCCGCTGTCCGCGGTCACGCTCACGCCGTCCGCGGCCCATCGAACGTGCGAGACGATGTGCCCGAGACGGACGTCCAGATCCTTGGCAAGATGCTCCGGCAGGCGACCGTAGCCGTCAGGAAAGACCACCTCGTCGCCGTCGATGACATCGTTGTCGAGACCGTGCGCCGCGAGGTCCTCTATCCATGCGCCGAGCTGCTCCTCGGTTCGATGACTGAAGAACTCGCGTACGCGGTCGACCCGCTCGTCGTCCCACCCCTGCGAGGCGAGAGCCGCCTCCGTCACCTCGGCATAGGTGGCCGAGGGTGCCGACGCCTCGATGAGGTCCTCCATAGCCGCATCAGCTGCACGCACGTCGTCGGCGAACTGGCGCGCTGCAGAGTCCGAGAGTCGCTCCGCTTCCGGCCCGAAGTAGGCGATGGGACGACCGTCAGGTTGAAAGCTGCCGACCGTGAACTCTTGCGTGGGCATGTCGATCGCTGCGACCGCCGCAGCAACCGGGTTGCCTTCGATGCCGTGAATCCACGACGCACCGCGATCCATGGCGGGGCCGTCCGTGCGGTCGGTCCACACGCGGCCACCAACGCGGTCACGTGCCTCGAGGACCACGACGCGCTGGCCCGAGCGTGCGAGGAGGCTGGCGGCCGTCAGGCCTGCGACGCCCGCACCGACGACGATGGTGTCGTAGCGATCCATGACCTCATCCAACCCCATCGCGCGAGCGTCGAGCAACGGATTTCGAAGTTGTAACCGGATTTCACGACGAAATCCCTTGTATTCGTGCAGCCGCTCTTGCGATCATGGCGGCATGAGCTACTCCGACGAGGACTACACCCAACTCCAGAAGGCCGGCAAGCGTCACCTGTGGATGCACTTTTCCCGCCACGGCAGCTATGACGACGCGCACGACATCCCGATCATCACCAAGGGCGAGGGCATGTACCTCTATGACGCCAAGGGGAAGCGCTACCTCGACGGACTGGCCGGACTGTTCGTCGTGCAGGCCGGTCACGGGCGCGAAGAGCTCGCGGAGGCCGCCGCCAAGCAGGCCAAGGAGCTCGCGTTCTTCCCGATCTGGACGTTCGCGCACCCCAACGCAATTGCCCTCGCCGAGCGCATCGCCGCGTACGCCCCGGGCGATCTCAACCGGGTGTTCTTCACGACCGGCGGCGGTGAGGCGGTCGAGACCGCATGGAAGGCGGCGAAGCAGTACTTCAAGCTCACCGGCAAGCCGACCAAGACCAAGGTCATCAGCCGCCAGGTCGCCTATCACGGCACGACCCATGGAGCCCTCTCGATCACCGGCATCCCGTCGCTCAAGGAGATGTTCGAGCCGCTCGTGCCGAGCACCGTGCACGTCGCCAACACCAACTTCTATCGCGCGCCCGAGCACGGCGACGACCTCGAGGCATTCGGCCGTTGGGCCGCCGACCAGATCGAGATCGCGATCCTCGCCGAGGGTGCCAACACCGTCGCGGCGGTGTTCCTCGAGCCCGTACAGAACGCCGGCGGCTGCTTCCCTCCCCCGCCGGGCTACTTCCAGCGTGTTCGTGAGATCTGCGACCGTCACGACGTGCTGCTCGTGTCGGATGAGGTCATCTGCGCGTTCGGCCGACTCGGCGACATGTTCGGCGCCAATCGCTACGGCTACGTCCCCGACATGATCACCTGCGCCAAGGGGCTGACCTCGGGCTACTCACCGCTGGGCGCGATGATCGCGTCCGACCGGGTCATGGAGCCGTTCCTGGAGGGCAACAACAGCTTCGCGCACGGCTACACGTTCGGCGGGCACCCGGTGTCGACGGCCGTCGCGATGGCCAACCTCGACATCTTCGAGCGCGAGAAGCTCAACGAGCACGTACGCGACACCGAAGGCGCGTTCCGCGGCACGTTGGAGAAGCTGCTCGACCTGGACATCGTCGGCGAAGTTCGCGGCGACGGGTTCTTCTACGGCATCGAGCTGGTCAAGGACAAGACCACCAAGGAGAGCTTCGACGACGCCGAGTCCGAGAAGCTGCTGCGCGGTTTCCTTTCCAAGGCGTTGTTCGAGAACGGCCTCTACTGCCGCGCCGACGACCGTGGAGACCCCGTCATCCAGCTGTCTCCGCCGATCATCGCGGACCAGAGCCACTTCGACGAGATCGAGCAGATCCTGCGCTCGGTGCTGACCGAAGCCCAGACCAAGCTGTAGGTGTCCTCAGTCAGCCAGTCAGTCAGGTCGCCAGCACCTTGTCGCGGCGGCGTCGACTGAACTCGCCGACCAGCACGATCGTGATGGCGATGAGGAACATCGCCGTCCCGATCACGTTGACCTGCATCGGCACACCGCGCTGGTTCGCGCCCCACACGAACATCGGGAACGTCGTCCGTTGCCCGGCGTTGAGGTTGGTGATGATGAAGTCGTCGAACGACAGCGAGAAGCTCAGCAGGGCCGCCGAGACGATACCCGGCAGCACCAGCGGGAACGTGATCCGGAGGAACGTCTCGCGCTCGTTGGCGTAAAGGTCCATCGCCGCCTGCTCGAGATTGTTGTCGAGCCCGTTCAGGCGCGCCTTGACCGTGATGATCACGAACGACAGGCAGAACATCACGTGGGCGATCACGATCGTGATGAAGCCCAGGTGGCCGCCGTACCCACCGGCGACGAACAGCGCGAGCAGTGATGAGCCCATCACGATCTCCGGTGACGCCATCGGCAGGAAGATCACCAGGTTGGCGATGCTGCGACCGGCGAACTTGTGGCGTACCAGCGCGAACGCCGCCATCGTGCCGAGCACCGTAGCGATCAACGTGGCCACCAGCGCGATCTCGATGCTCAGCAGCACGTCTCCGCCCATGCCGGACGGCTTGAACGGGTGCAGCCAGTTCTGCAGCGTGAAGCTGTCGAACCGGTAGACGTTCTTGGACTTGCTGTTGTCGTTGAAGCTCATGAGGACGACGACCGCGATCGGCACGAACGTGTAGACCAGGATGAGCAGACCCAGGCCGAGGATGAGGTGCTTCCCGATCCACTGCCGTAACCTCCGGATGGGGCTCATACGAGGTCCTCCGTCCCCGAGGTTCGGACATAGATCAGGACCATCGCGACGATGATCACCATGAGGATCACCGACAGCGCTCCGCCGGCAGCGGTGTCACCCTGCGAGGTGAACAGGCTCTGGATCGCGTTGCCGACCATGCGGGTGTTGGGATTGCCGAGCAGGGTGGCGTTGATGTAGTCGCCTGCCGCCGGGATGAACGTGAGAAGCGTGCCGGCGACGACTCCGGGCAGCGACAACGGCAAGGTGACCTTCGCGAAGCCGCGAATCGGCGAGGCATACAGATCGCTCGATGCCTCGATCAGCCGGATGTCGATCTTCTCCAGGCTGGCGTAGAGCGGCAGCACCATGAACGGCAGGAAGTTGTAGGTGAGTCCAGCGATCACGGCGAACGGCGTCGCGAGCAGCCGGTCGTTCGTGCTGGTCAGGTGAACGAAATGCAGGACGTTGGTCAGGTGGATCCAGTTCGCGAAGCTGACCACCTTCCCGTCATCGGCCAGGATCAGCTTCCACGACAGCGTGCGGAGCAGGAACGATGTGAAGAACGGCGCGATCACCAGGACCAGCATGAGGTTCTTCCAGCGGCCGGACTTGAACGCGATCGCGTATGCCAGAACGTAACCCACGATCAAGCAGGCGATCGTCGCGATGCCTGCGTACAGGATCGAGCGCCCGAGCTCGCTGCGGTACTGCACCAGCGCCGACCAGAAGTTGTGGAAGTGCCAGGTCATGTCGTAGCCGGTCAGCGGGGTGCCCTTGGGGTCGAACAGGCTCGCGGAGATCAGCGAGTAGAACGGGATCACGAAGAACGCGCCGAGCCACAACGCGCCGGGCAGAATCAACCAGTAGCCGGTCAGCTTGCGCTTCGGGCCGGTCTCGGAGCCCTGGGCCACGTCGTCGATGGTGGCCATTCTCAGTCCTCCTCGATCCCGGCCTTGGCGTCCTGGCTGGCATCGAGAAGGAAGGCGAACTCGGGACGCCAGGAGATGTCGACCTTCGTGCCGACGCTGAGCATCCGCCGGGTGCCGGTGTTCTGCTCGAAGACCATGAGCTCCTGTCCCCAGGGCATCTTGACCATGTACTGGGTGCTGACACCGACGAAGCTGACATCGGTGACGTGCCCACCGGTGATGACATCGCCCGGCGCGTCGATCGGCTGGCCGGCCTCGGCGATCAGGACCTTCTCGGGCCGGATGCCCAGCCAGCCCTTGCCGGACTCCGAGTGCGCCCGATCGACCGGGATCGAGGCGAGCGCGCCTTGGACCCGCACCTTCACGTGGTCACCATCGCGACCCTCGATCTCACCGCCGATGAGATTGGACTGGCCGAGGAAGTTGGCGACGAACGTCGTCCGGGGGTTCTCGTAGAGCTCATTCGGCGCGCCCATCTGCTCGATGACGCCTTGGTTCATGACCGCGATCGTGTCGGCCATGGTCATGGCTTCTTCCTGATCGTGCGTCACGTGCACGAATGTCAGGCCCACCTCGGTCTGGATGCGCTTGAGCTCCAGCTGCATGCCCCGGCGGAGCTTGAGGTCGAGTGCGCCGAGCGGTTCGTCGAGCAGGAGAACCTCAGGCTTGTTGATCAACGCACGGGCAAGTGCCACGCGCTGCTGCTGACCGCCGGACAGCTGCGCCGGCTTCTTGTAGGCCTGCGTCGTCAGCTCCACCAGCTCGAGCATCTCGGCGACCTGCCGCTGGACGTCAGCGACGCCGCGCCGCTCGAGTCCGAAGGCGACGTTGCGGGCGATGTTGAGGTGTGGGAACAACGCATAGTTCTGGAAGACCGTATTGACCGGCCGCTTGTACGGCTTCTCGTAGGTCACCTCGGTGTCGCCGAGATGAATCGATCCGGAGGTCGGGGTCTCGAGGCCGGCCACCATGCGCAACGTCGTCGTCTTGCCACACCCCGAGGGACCGAGCAACGCGAAGAAGCTGCCCTGCGGGACGACCAGATCCAGCGCCTTGACGGCGATGAACGTCGCGTACTCCTTGGTCAGCTGCTTCAGGATGAGGTCGCGTGACCCAGGTGCTGCCGTGACGTCGGTTGGCGCCTCATGAACCTGTGACATCGGAGAAATCCTTTTCGTAGGTGCGGTTCTGGAGCTCGTCGAGCGCCATGAATCGGTGGGAGACCGACAGGGTCTTCTCGGTCGGGAAGATCAGCTCGTTGTCGACCTGGTCCTTGTCGACCTTCTTCATGGCCTCCTGCGCGCCCTTGACGGGGCAGATGTAGGAGTTGTACGCCGCGAGCTTCGCCGCAACCTCGGGTTCGTAGTAGTAGTTGATCCACTTCTCGGCGTTCATCTTGTGCGTGGCCAGATTGGGCACCAACATGTTGTCGGCCCAGATCATGACGCCCTCCTCCGGCGGGATCCACACCAAGTTGTCGTCGCCGGCGTTGGCGATGTCGCCTGACCATGCCTCGGCAGCGAGGACATTTCCGGCCGACAGGTCCTGCACGTAGTCATTGCCCGTGAACGCCCGGATCTGACCGTCGCCCTTGGCCTTGCGCATCGACTCGATCGCCTTCTGCCAGTCCGCGTCGGTGAACTTCGCCGGATCGGCACCCACCGCGAGCAACGCGAAGCCCATCGTGTCTCGCAGCTCGGTCAGCAGGGATACCCGGCCCTTGAGGTCGGACCTGGTGAGCAGCTCCTGGAAGGACTTGACCTCCTTGACCTTCTTCTTGTTGTACGCGATCCCGGTCAATCCGCTCTGCCACGGCGCGGAGAATTCGCGGTTCTTGTCCCACCCGGGTGCCTTGAGGGAGTCGATGATGTTGTCGTGCAGATTGGGCACCTTGGAGGCGTCGAGCTTCTGAATCCAGCCGACCTGGATCATCCGGGCGGCCATCCAGTCGGTCAGGACGAACATGTCGCGTTTCGAGGAGCTGCATGAACCGAGCTGGTTCTGGACCTTGGCGAAGAACTCGTTGTTGTCGTTGACGTCGGCCGTGTAGGAAACCTTGATGCCGGTGTCCTTCTCGAACTCGTGCAGCGTCGAGGTGTAGTGCTTGTCGTCCTCGTCGATGTACTCCGGCCAGTTCGAGATCACGAACCGCTTCTGGGTGTTGGAGACGTCGGTGGCCTTGCAGGTGTCCGGGTCCTGCTTCTGGTCCGGGGCGTTGAAGCCGTACTTGAGGGCCAGCAGGCTGACGGCGCCGAAGCCGACACCGCCCGCGCCCTTGAGCAGGGTCCGTCGGTCCAGCTCAGCCATATCCCACCCTCGCATTGGTCCTGATCACGAATACTCGCAACATTGTCTGCATACGACAAGGGATTCCGCCGTTAAATGTGTGTTTCCCTCCGGATATCGTCAAACACCGACACCGCACACTCTCCGCGCCGTTCGGCGTGCGGCATGATGTCGGCATGACCGACCGCAAATCGGTGGCCCAGCGTGGCCCGAACCTCGACGAGACCGCCAAGCGCATCATCGAACTCCTCCAAGATGACGGCCGACTGTCCTATTCGGCGATCGCCAAGGAGGTCGGGCTGTCCGAGGCTGCTGTGCGCCACCGTGTGCAGAAGCTGATCGACAGCGGCGTGATGCAGATCGTCGCGGTGACCGATCCGATGCAGATGGGGTTTGCCCGCCAGGCGATGATCGGCATCAAGGTCTCCGGCAACGTACGCGATGTCGCCGCCGAGCTGGCGGGGATGGACCAGCTCGACTACATCGTCATCACCACCGGCCGCTTCGACATCCTCGCCGAGCTGGTCGCCGAGAGCGATGACGAGCTGCTGGACATCGTGTCGAGCAAGATCAGCGAGCTCGACCGCGTCGTGACGACCGAGACGTTCGTCTATCTCCGCCTCCAGAAGCAGACGTACGCCTGGGGCGTCCGCTAGATCGTCCGGCCGGCGATCAGTGGGGCGAAGACGTCGGCGTATGCGCCGAGCAGGAACTCCTCATAGCCGTCCGGGTCCGCAGGGGGCGCAGGCGCCGGCTCGTTGCGGCCCGCGTGGATCAGCAGGTCCCAGGTGGCCTCGGTCTCCGGCGTGTGGAACACCGGCGGCTGTCCCGTCAGCCGATATCCGGTTGCGGACGAGTCCGGCACGGCTCCGAGGCGGGCGCACGCAAGCACGGCGATAACGCGCTCGCGCCCGGTCGGCAGGTCGATCGCCACGTCGGTGCCGGCTGTGACACCCAGCTGACTGATCGCCCCTGCCACCGACGCCGACTCGTGCAGCAGCTGGGCGAAGGACATCGAGCCGCGGTCGTCGACGATCGCCGGGTCGTCGGCCAGGCCGCCGACCACGTGCTGGTCGAGCGCCCGGAACACCAGACTGGTCATCAGCGGCCCTCGAAGACGGGGTCGCGCTTCTCGGCCCGGGCCTGAGCCGCCTCACGTACGTCCTGACTGGCCCAGACCGCGGCGAAGCTGGCCTCGATCTCCTGGTCGTCGTCGGCGGAGCCGTTGAGCACGAGCTTGTTGTGCGTCAGCGCGAGCGGGGCCAATGCGGCGATCTCGTGGGCCCACGCGACCGCATCATCGAGGCCTCCGGCGCGGTCGGCGAGTCCGCGCAGCAGCGCCTCTTCGCGATCGAGGGTGTCGGCGGCAAGCATGAGTCGCCGCGCGGCTCCGGTGCCGGCCAGCTGGGCGAGAGTACGAATCGTCCAGGCATCGACCGCCATGCCGTTGCGGGCGGTCGGCACGGCGAACTTCGCGGTCTCGTCGGCAACTCGCAGGTCGCAGGCGATGGCGAGCTGGGTGCCGGCACCGATGGCCGGGCCGTTGACCGCCGCGATGAGCGGGATCGGGAGCTTCGTCAGGTGGTGCAACATGCCATAGAGCGCCTCGAGGAATTCGGACCCGTAGACACCACCGAGGTCGGCTCCTGAGCAGAATGCCGTGCCCTTGCCGGTGATGACGATGGCGCGCGCACCTGCGGCCACGGCCTCGTCCGCCGCCCGATGGATGGCCCGGCACAACTCGACATCGAGCGCGTTGCGCCGATCTTCGCGCTGCAGCTCGAGGATGACGACGTCGCCATCGGAGGTCACATCAAGCATGTTTCTCCTTCGGATCACCCCCACGGTATCGGCCGTGGCCGCGCGGTCATCCGGCATGCGGCTGGGAGGATATGACTTGTGAGTAACCTCACACATACTGCGTCGTTAGTGAGGCATGGACCTCTCCCGTCGCAAGTTCATCCAGTCCGGCGTCGTCATCACGGGCGCGGTGGCGCTGACCGATTTCACGCTCGCTCCCCATGCCTACGCCGCCGGTGGGCCGGTCGCCCCGGCGGGCACGACTCTCGCGACGACGCTCCAGCGCGGCACGGCAGGTGCCGGCGGCTATGCACCAGTGGTCGTCAGGTCTGGAGAACCGCACTCCCTGCGCGCCGATCTGGGTGGCACCGCTTCCGCCACCCGCGAGACCACGCGCGCGACGGTGCTGACGTTCGCGCACATGACCGACGTGCACCTGATCGACGAGCAGTCCCCGATGCGCCTGGAGTACGTCGACCGGTTCGAGGACACGTACGGCGGCGCTCCCACGCTGAACCTGCTGCAGTCGAGCTACCGTGCCCACGAGATGCTGACGCTGCACATCGCCGAGGCGATGGTGCGGGCGATCAACGCCGTCGGTGTCGGTCCGGTCACCGGCGCACCGCTCTCGTTCGCCGTGCAGACCGGTGACAACTCCGACAACTGCCAGCTCAACGAGTTCCGCTGGAACATCGACCTCATGGACGGTGGCAAGACGATCACCCCGGACTCGGGCTCGCTCGCGAAGTACGAAGGGGTGTCCGACAACGTCAGCTACGACGTGCACTACTGGCACCCCGACCTGCCGCCGACCGGCAAGACACCCGACATCTACAAGACGGTGTTCGGCTTCCCCCAGATCCCGGGCCTGCTCGATGCTGCCCGCAGTCCGTTCACGTCGACCGGCCTCAAGACGCAGAGCGGCCAGAAGCTGCCGTGGTATTCCGCATTCGGCAACCACGACGGGCTCGTGCAGGGCAATTTCCCGCACACGCTGCCGCTCGGCCTGATCTCGACCGGCAAGCTGAAGGTGACCACGGTGCCGCCCGGAGTCTCGCAGGCCGACCTCCTCACCACGATCACCACGGCCAATGCGGCCGCGTTGACCGGCGCAATCAACAAGGATTTGCCGGTGCGCTCCGTGTCGTCCGACCCGAAGCGCAAGCAGATCACCCGCAAGCAGGTCGTCGAGCAGCACTTCACCACCACCGGCACGCCGGTCGGACACGGATTCACCGCTGAGAACAGGCAGAAGGGCACGGCGTACTACACGTTCGACAAGGGTGCAGACGTGCGCTGCATCGTGCTCGACACCGTCAACCCGAACGGCTACGACAACGGCTCGATCGACAAGCCGCAGATGACCTGGCTGACCAACCTGCTGGCACAGTCGAAGCACAAGTACGTGATGGTCTTCAGCCACCACACTTCCGGCACCATGGACAACCCGCTCGTCGCGACTGGGCTGGACCTGAACCCACGCGTCCTCGGGCCGGCCGTCGTCAAGCTGCTGCTCGCGAATCCCAACGTCATCGCCTGGATCAACGGTCATACGCACCGCAACCAGGTCTGGGGCCGCAAGCGGACCACCGGAGACGGCGGCTTTTGGGAGATCAACACGGCGTCACACGTGGACTTCCCGCAGCAGTCGCGACTCATCGAGCTGGTCGACAACAACGACGGGACGCTGTCGATCTTCACCACGATGGTCGACCACGCCGGTCCTGCGGCCTACGGCGGAGTCGTCAACAACCCGGTGGCGCTCGCCGGCCTGGCTCGCGAGCTCGCCGCCAACGATCCGCAGCAGCGCACCAGCGGCCAGGAAGGCAGCCTCGCCGACCGCAACGTCGAGTTGCTGCTGCCCAAGCCGACTCTGGCCTAGCCGTCGTCGGCGCGCCTCGCAGTCGGACGCCTACGGCGCAGCCCGCTCACGCTTCGCTGGCGTGCCGCTCCGTTCCTGGCTGCGCTCGTCAAGCGTCAGTCGCAGCAAGCTGGCCGCAGGCTCCGTCGATGTCGCTGCCGCGGGTGTCGCGGACGGTCGTCGGCACGCCCTTGGCGATCAGTCGGCGTACGAACTCTCGCTCGTCCTCCGGGCGTGACGCGGTCCACTTCGAGCCCGGCGTGGGGTTGAGCGGGATCAGGTTGACGTGCACCCAACCCCAGTCGCCATACGACTGCAGGACGTCACCGAGCAGGTCGGCCCGCCAGGCCTGGTCGTTGATGTCCTTGATCATGGCGTACTCGATCGAGACGCGACGCTTGGACGTGCGGGCGTACTCCCACGCGGCCTCGACGGCTTCGTGCACCGACCAGCGGGTGTTGATCGGCACCAGCTCATTGCGCAGCTCGTCGTCGGGCGCGTGCAGCGACAGGGCCAGGGTGACCGGTATGCCCTCGGTGGCGAGCTGATTGATGCGTGGCACCAGACCGACCGTGCTGAGGGTGATGTTGCGCGCCGACATGCCGAGGCCGTCCGGGGCGGGCGCGACCATACGACGGATCGCACCGATGACGGCCTTGTAGTTGGCCATCGGCTCGCCCATGCCCATGAACACGACGTTGGAGAGGCGCCCAGGACCGCCGGGGATCTCTCCCCGGGCCATTGCGCCGGCACCGTCAACGACCTGGTCGACGATCTCGGCGGCGCTCATGTTGCGTTCGAGACCACCCTGACCCGTGGCGCAGAATGGGCAGGCCATGCCGCAGCCGGCCTGGCTGGAGACGCAGATCGTGGCACGGTCGGGGTAGCGCATCAGCACCGACTCGACGAGCGCGCCGTCGAATAGCTTCCACAACGTCTTGCGGGTCGTGCCTTTGTCGGCCTCGAGCGTGCGTACGGGGTTGAGCAGGGTCGGCAACAGGTCGGCGACGATGCGGTCGCGGCTGGCCGCCGGGAGGTCGGTCATGTTGGCGGGATCGCGCTCGAGGCGGGCGAAGTAGTGGTTGGCGACCTGCTTGACCCGGAACGCCGGCTCTCCCAGCGCCTCGGCGACGGCCGTACGCTCTTCGGCACTCAGGTCGGCAAGGTGGCGCGGGGGCTTCTTGCGTCCCCGGGGTTGCTCGAAGACGAGCGG
>JAWWPE010000428.1:0-3184 GCA_033850895.1 Nocardioidaceae bacterium
CGAGCCGCAATCGGTCGGTGTCCAGCGACTCATCCCGATGGCCGGTCCGACCTCGATGGCCCCCCGCACGTGGGCGAAGCTGCTCACGATCGGCTTGAAGATCCTACGGAGGACACCCCGCGCATGACCGATTTCGACTACGACGTCCTGGTGATCGGCTCCGGGTTCGGCGGCAGCGTTTCGGCGCTCCGGCTGACCGAGAAGGGCTACAAGGTCGCCGTCCTCGAGGCCGGCAAGCGCTACGAGGACAAGGACTTCGCCAAGAACTCCTGGCGGCTCCGCAAGTTCCTGTGGATGCCGCAGATCGGCTGCTACGGCATCCAGCGCATCGACAAGCTCAAGGACGTGCTGATCCTGTCGGGTGCCGGGGTCGGCGGCGGCTCGCTGGTCTACGCCAACACGTTGTACGAACCGCTCGACCCGTTCTACACCGATCCGTCGTGGGGAAGCATCACCGACTGGAAGGCCGAGCTCGCGCCCTACTACGACCAGGCGAAGCGGATGCTCGGTGTCGCGGTCTACCCGTACGTGACGCCGGCCGACGAGATCATCAAGCAGGTCGCCGAGGACATGGGTGTCGGGGGCACGTTCCACCACACCCCGGTGGGCGTGTTCTTCGGCCAGCCGGGCGAGCCATCGGCCGACCCCTACTTCGGCGGCGCCGGACCTGAGCGCAACGCCTGCCTCAACTGCGGCGAGTGCATGACCGGCTGCCGTCACAATGCCAAGAACACGCTGGTCAAGAATTACCTCTACCTGGCCGAGCAGGCCGGCGCCGAGGTGCATCCGCTGACCACGGTCACCGCCGTTCGTCCGCTCCCCGGCGGGGGCTATGAGATCGAGACCCGTCGCACGAACCGGCGCTTCCGCCCGCACAAGAAGATCACCGCCGAGCAGGTCGTGTTCTCCGCCAGCACGATGGGCACCCAGAGGCTGCTGCACAAGATGAGGGATCGAGCGATCCTTCCCCATGTCTCGGATCGGCTCGGGCTCCTCACGCGTACCAACTCGGAGGCTCTTCTCGGTGCGATCGCGAACGGCAAGGACGTCGACTACACCGAGGGCGTCGCGATCACCTCGTCGTTCCACCCCGACGAGCACACCCACGTCGAACCCGTCCGCTACGGCAAGGGCTCCAATGCCATGTCGTTGATGCAGACCGTGCTGACCGACGGCGGCACGGACACTCCGCGTTGGCGGGTCTGGTTGAAGGAGATGTGGCGGCAGAAGTTCCAGATCTTCAAGCTGTACGACCTGCGGCACTGGTCCGAGCGCACCGTCATCGCGCTGGTGATGCAGACCCATGACAACTCGATCACGACCTACACCAAGCGCGGCGTCACCGGCCG
Organism: Nocardioidaceae bacterium; assembly: GCA_033850895.1. GTDB lineage: Bacteria > Actinomycetota > Actinomycetes > Propionibacteriales > Nocardioidaceae > Aeromicrobium. Next base: position 1,350 of record JAWWPE010000428.1, read on the forward strand.
CCGCAAGCTGACGTCGAGGCAGGGCCACGGTGCGGCCAATCCGTCGTTCATCCCGCCAGCGCACGAAGCCGTGCAGCTGATGGCCGAGCACATGGACGGGACGCCCGGCGGCACGATCGGCGAACCGTTCAACGTCCCGCTCACCGCCCACTTCATGGGTGGCTGCGCGATCGGCGACAACCCCGAGAGCGGCGTCATCGACCCCTATCAACGACTGTTCGGCCATGAGGGACTGCACGTCGTCGACGGGTCGGCGATCAGCGCCAATCTGGGTGTCAATCCCTCGCTGACGATCACTGCCCAGGCGGAGCGGGCGATGTCGTACTGGCCCAACAAGGGTGAGATCGATGTACGCCCTGCGGTGGGGGAGGCCTACCGGCGGCTCGATCCCGTCGCGCCGAAGTCCCCGGTCGTGCCGGCCGACGCCCCGGCGGCTCTGAGACTCCCGATCGTCGGGGTCAGCTGACCGCAGGTTTTGTCTGCTACCGCAACAAAAACCTCCTGACAGCACAGAACCCGACCGGGAGGGAGCTCACGGGTCGGGTCCTGTTGTGCCATCAAAATTGGCGGCACATGATCTAACGGGAGGGAGTTTTGTTAGATCCACCCTGTAAAACGAGGCGTTGGACAGGGGGTTACGGAGGTTTCTGAGAATTTCTTGGCCGATAGACTTCTGCTGTGATCCCCGAACATGACCTGGTGCTCGTCGTCGACTTCGGGGCGCAGTACGCGCAGCTGATCGCCCGCAGGGTGAGGGAGGCTCGGGTCTACTCCGAGATCGTCCCGCACACCATGCCGGTGTCCGAGATGATCGCCCGCGATCCCGCCGCGATCATCCTTTCGGGCGGCCCGTCATCGGTTTACGAGCCAGGAGCCCCGCAGCTCGATCCGGCGATGCTGGATGCCGACATCCCGGTGTTCGGCATCTGCTACGGATTCATGGCGATGGCCCAGGCGCTCGGCGGCGACGTCGCCAGGACCGGCCAGCGCGAGTACGGCCGCACGACCGTCAGCGTGCTCGACCACGGCACGCTGCTGGCGGGCCTTCCCGAGGCGCTGACCTCGTGGATGTCGCACGGTGACGAGGTCATCGGCGCCCCCGCAGGCTTCCTGGTCAACGCCAACTCACCTCGTGCCACGGTTGCGGCGTTCGAGGACACCTCGCGCCGCCTCGCCGGTGTGCAGTGGCACCCGGAGGTGCTGCACAGCGAGCACGGCCAGCGCATCCTCGAGACGTTCCTCGTGGAGATCGCGGGCTGCCGGCAGACCTGGACGAGCACCAACATCGTCGAGGAACAGGTCGAGCTCATACGTGAGCAGGTCGGCGACGCGCGCGTCATCTCGGCGTTGTCCGGCGGCGTCGACTCCGCGGTGTCGACCGCTCTCGTCCAGCGCGCGATCGGCGACCAGCTGACCGCGGTGTTCGTCGACCACGGCCTGCTGCGCGAGGGCGAGGCCGAGCAGGTCGAGACCGACTACGTCAAGGCGACGGGGGTCGACCTCAAGGTCGTCGATGCGAGAGAGCAGTTCCTCGGCTTCCTCGACGGCGTTTCGGACCCCGAGGAGAAGCGCAAGATCATCGGCCGCGAGTTCATCCGGGTGTTCGAGGCCGCCGAGCGCGAGGTGCTCGCCACCCCGGGTCCGCCGGTCAAGTTCCTCGTTCAGGGCACGCTCTATCCCGACGTCGTCGAGTCCGGTGGCGGCACCGGCGCCTCCAACATCAAGAGCCATCACAACGTCGGCGGACTCCCCGAGGACCTGGAGTTCAGCCTGATCGAGCCGCTGCGCACGCTGTTCAAGGACGAGGTCCGCGACGTCGGCCGCCAGCTCGGCAT
>JAWWPE010000037.1:0-5258 GCA_033850895.1 Nocardioidaceae bacterium
GCTCGCCCGCGCCGGGCTGGTCCGACCCGATCTGGTCATCGGCGGGTGGGCGGCGCCGACCATCATCGACCACGGCACCGGCGAGCAACGCGACCGGTTCGTGCTCCCGACCCTGCTCGGCGACATCAAGTGGTGCCAGCTGTTCAGCGAGCCTGGCGCCGGTTCCGACCTCGCGTCCCTCACCACGCGCGCCGACCGCACCGAGGGCGGGTGGCTGCTCACCGGTCAGAAGGTATGGACGTCGCGGGCGCGCGAAGCCGACTGGGGCATCTGCCTGGCTCGCACGGATCGTGATGCCGCGCGCCACAAGGGCATCACGTACTTCCTGGTCGACATGCGTACGGACGGCATCGAGACCCGACCCCTGCGCGAGCTGACGGGTGACGCGATGTTCAACGAGGTGTTCCTCGACGACGTCTTCGTGCCCGATGACTGTGTGGTCGGTGAGGTCAACGGCGGCTGGAAGCTGGCCCGCACGACCCTCGCCAACGAACGTGTCGCCATGGCCGGCGCCAAGCTGGGCGTCAGCACCGAGCGGGCGGTCGAGCTGCTGGCCGGTCGGGAGTCCGAGACCGATGCGGCCCGGGTCGGCCATCAGGTCGCGCTCGCCACGACGTGCCAGCTGCTTGGTGTCCGTTCCACGCTGAGGTCGATCGCCGGCCGCGGTCCCGGCCCGGAGTCGAGTGTCTCGAAGCTGCTGGGCGTACGAAACCGGCAGGACGCCGCCGAGCTGGTCGTCGATCTGCTCGGGCCGGCCGCGCTGTACGCGACCGATGACCCGCAGGTCGCCCACGACGTCCACGAGATGCTGCTCAACCGGTGTCTGTCGATCGCCGGAGGCACGACCCAGGTCCTTCGCAATGTCGCCGCCGAGCGCGTGCTCGGTCTGCCGCGCTGATCAGCGCGGGGTCAGGACGTCGAACTCGTTGCCGTCGGGGTCGGCCATGACGACCCAGCTGACGTCGCCCTGACCGATGTCGATGCGCGTCGCACCGAGGGTGATCAGGCGGTCGACCTCGGCCTGCTGATCGGTGCCGGCCGGTGGGGCGATGTCGAAGTGCAATCGGTTCTTCGCGGTCTTCGTACGGACTGGCGGGCCGCCCCAGGTGATCTTCGGGCCACCGTGGGGTGAGCGGATCGCCGTCTCCTCGTCCTGGTCCCAGACCAACGGCCAGCCGAGCGCCTCGCTCCAGAAGTAGCCCACCTGCTGGGAGCCGTCGGACGCCAGCGCGCCGATGAATCCGCAGTCGGCGAGGAAGTTGTTGCCCGGCTCGATGACGCAGAACTCGTTGCCCTCGGGGTCGGCGAGCACGATGTGGCCCTCCTCGGGGAGCTGACCGACATCGATGTGCTGGGCGCCGAGCCCCAAGGCACGCTCGACGGTCTCTTGCTGGTTGGCGAGTGACGTGCTGGTCAGATCGAAGTGCATCTGATTGGGCTCGGTCTTCGGCGTCTCGGTCAGCGCGAAGTCGATCTGGAAGCCGGTGTCGTCATTCGGCAGGAGAGTGATGACCTCGGGATCGCCCGGGTCATCGGCGATCTCCCAGCCCAGCACCCCCGACCAGAAACCGGCGAGCCTGGCCGGATCGTTGGCGTCGATGCAGAGGGCGATGAGCCGAGAGGTCATTTCGCCATGGTGCCCTGATGGGTTGCGCGGTGCCACTGCAGCCAGCGTTGAACGGCTGCGATCGTGTGCTGGCTGCGTATGGACGAGAAGACGTCGAACGCGTGCTGGGCGCCGGGGAGCTCGGCATAGGTCACGGACGCATCGGAGCGCTCGTGGAGTGCCTCGACGAAGGCCCGCGCCTGCTTGACCGACACCAGCGTGTCGTTGCGGCCGTGGATCACGAAGAAGTCCGGTGTGTGCTCGGTGACGTGCGCCAGCGGAGACGCCTGGATGAAGGCATCGAGCTCCGTGCGGGGGTCCTTGCCGAACACCCGGGGGCCCAGGAACCGGTCGCGCATCTCGATGGCAGGTTTCTCCTCGGTCATGCCGGCGAGGTCGTACACGCCGTAGAAGGGGACGCAGGCCGACACCGACGTGTCGGAGTCCTCGAAGCCGGGCTGGAAGTCCGCCAGCTCGGGGGTGAGTGCGGCAAGAGCCGAGAGATGACCCCCGGCAGACCCACCGGTGATGACGACGTACGAGGGGTCGCCACCGTACTCGGCGATGTGCTCGTGGACCCATGCGATCGCACGCTTGACGTCGATGATCTGCGTGGGGAACCGGTACCTCGGGGCCAGGCGATAGTTGGCGGAGACGCAGATCCAGCCCTGCTGGGCCATCCGGTTCATCAGGATCAGGCCCTGCTCCTCCTTGTTGCCGATCGTCCAGCCGCCGCCATGGATCTGGATCAGCACCGGGGCGCCACTCAGGTCTCGGTCCTTGGGGCGGTAGATGTCGAGATGGGCTCGCCGGCCACCCTCGGTGTACGGAATGTCGTGGAGCACCTCGACGTCGCGCTGCCGGAAGCTGAACGGCCTGATGACCGATCCGCGGGGGACCCTCAGGTCGAGCGGGCCCGGAAGGTCGATCTCCTCGAGGTAGCCGTCGCCGATGCTGTCCCGCAAGGCCTGGTCCAGCTCGGTGCCCACGCGGCGCGCCCCGGCGATCGAGTAGGCCAGCAGACCGGCGGCGGCCCCGGCGGCGACCATCCCGATCGTCGACGGATCCGACTTGCGGCGGCGTACGGTCATCTCCGCGGCAGTGTCGACCGCGCTGAGGGCAAGCAGGTGCGGAGCGAGCTCGCTGACCGGCCAGCCGAGGACGAACCCCGCGATGGCGGATCGACCGCGGGACATGGGGCGTACGGCGTTGAGGGCCAGCGCGGCAAGGGTGAGCTGGCGGCGGCGGAACCCGCGGGACATGGCTGCTCCTCCGGCGCTGGACTTCAGAATGGGTAGAACACGTTCTAGCAGGGCTAGGATACCGGCCATGGATCGACTCAGCGGGCTGGATGCCAGCTTCCTCTACCTGGAGAGCAGTGCGCAGCTCATGCACGTCTGCGGGCTGATCGTGGTCGATCCCGAGACGATCCCCGGCGGTTATGACTTCGAGGAGTTCAAGCAGGAGCTGTCCCGACGGGTCTCGGGCATCGCGATGTTCAACCGCAAGCTCAAGCTCGTGCCCGGGCGCATCGACTTCCCGGTGTGGGTGACCGACGACGACTTCGACATCGACCGCCACGTGCACCGGATGGCCGTTCCGGCGCCCGGCAGCGAGCGCGAGCTGGCCGAGGTCGCGGGGCACCTCGCCGGCATCCCGCTGGACAGGTCGCGGCCGCTCTGGGAGATGCACGTCATCGAGGGGTTGGCCAACGGCCAGGTTGCCGTGTTCTCGAAAATGCATCACTCGTCGGTGGACGGGGTCTCCGGATCGAACATGATCTCGTACCTGTGCAGCCTCGAAGCCGACGCACCGCCGCTCGACCTCGGCTCCGACGGCGCGCACGAGCACCTGCGTGCGCCGTCGGACCTCGAGCTGGTCGGTCGCGGTGTGGTGTCGACGGTCAGCAAGCCGTGGCAGCTCGCCAAGCTGGTGGCGCCGACCGCCCGGACGCTCGTGGCCACGGTGGGCCGAGCACGGCAGGGCACCGCGATGGCGGCGCCGCTGACCGCGCCACGCACGTCGTTCAACGGCACGATCACGGGCCACCGATCCATCGCGTTCACCGACATCTCGCTCGACGACATCCGGGCGATCAAGAACGCCGTCCCGGGCGCCACGGTCAACGACGTCGTGCTCGCGCTCAGCGGGGGAGCGCTGCGGCGCTACCTGCAGGATCGCGGCGAGCTGCCCGAGTCATCCTTGCTCGCCAGCGTGCCCGTGTCGGTGCACGGCGAGTCCAAGCGGACGGCGGGCCGCAACAAGGTGTCGACGATCTTCTGCCGGCTCGGCACCGACGTGGAAGATCCGCTCGAGCGGATCACCGAGATGTCGGTCGACAACGCGAACGCGAAGGACCACCACAAGGCGGTCCCGGCCGACACCTTGCAGGAATGGGCCGAGTTCGCCGCACCGCGGACGTTCGGCCTGGCCGTACGCATGGTGTCCGACCTCCGGCTCGCCGAGCGGGCGCCGGTCATCCACAACCTGGTCATCTCGAACGTGCCCGGTCCGCCGGTCCCGCTCTACTTCATGGGCGCACGGATCGACGCGCTCTACCCGCTCGGACCGGTGTTCCATGGCGCCGGGCTCAACGTCACGGTGATGAGCAACAACGGCCAGATGCACATCGGCGCGATCGCCTGCCGCGAGCTGATGCCACGGGTGTGGGACCTGGTCGATCAGTTCCCGATCGAGCTCCAGGCAATGAAGAAGGCCGTGCTCGGTTAGAAAAGTTCGGTTGGGTGCTGGACATTACTCGCGAGTAGCGATTGAGTGTGACCCGGATCACGTGGGTGGTCCGCCACTCCCAAGGAGAAATCCATGACTCATCGTCTGCGTCTCGCCCTGTCCAGCGCCCTGGGCGCCTCATTGTTTGCCCTGGCCTCCATCATCGGCCTCAATCCGGCGCACGCCGCCGGTGCTTCTTACGTCGCCCTTGGTGATTCCTACTCGTCCGGCAACGGGACCAGGAGCTACATCAACGACGGGACGTCATGCGATCGCTCGACGCTCGCCTATCCCTACCTGGTCGCCCAGTCCCACGGCTACGCCCTGAACTTTCAAGCCTGCTCCGGAGCCACCACCTCGACGGTGACCAGCACTCAGCTCAGTGCGCTGTCGACGGGTACTCGCTACGTGACAATGTCAGTGGGTGGGAACGATGCGGGGTTCTCCTCGGTCATCACCGAGTGCGCCAAGCCGGGGTGGGCCAGCAACTGCGACGGCAAGATCGACACGGCGACGACATTCATCAACAACACGCTGCCGGGCCGACTCAACACGCTCTACGCGAGCATCAAGTCGAAGGCCCCGAACGCGAAGGTCGTCATCGTCGGCTACCCGCGGATCTTCAACGGTGAGGACTGCAACGCCGCCACCTTCTTCAGCCCGGCCGAGGAGACTCGGCTCAACTCGACAGCGGACCTGATGAACAGCAAGATGTCCGCGGCCGCGTCGGCCAAGGGGTTCAGCTTCGCCAACCCGACCAGTCGCTTCGTCGGCCACGCCGTCTGCGGCGATCCGGAGTGGATCAACGGCCTGTCCAACCCGACGTCGGACAGCTACCACCCGAACAAGACCGGTCACGCATCCGGCTACTTCCCGCTGGTGAACCCGCTGCTGGTCTGAGCCTCCCCGCTCGCCTGCGCCG
>JAWWPE010000075.1:0-3714 GCA_033850895.1 Nocardioidaceae bacterium
AGCTGTTCGTCGCCTCCGCCCGTCATGAGCTGGCGGTCGAGAAGGCCACCAAGGTCGTGCCGGCCGGACTCGTGCAGCTCGCGGTCTACCGCACGGCGTGGACGATCGGCTGTTCCTGGTGCGTCGATTTCGGTGCGATGTTGATGCGCCTCGACGAGCTGGACATCGATCGGCTCAAGCACATCGCGGACTTCGAGACCTCGGACAAGTTCACCGAGGCTGAGCGAGCGGTGATTCGGTTGTCCGACGCGATGACCGCGACGCCGATGTCCGTGACCGACGAGCAGATCGCCGAGCTCGACCGTGCGTACGGGCATGCGGGCGTGCTGGAACTGACCTACCAGATCGGTTTGGAGAACCAGCGGGCGCGCATGAACCATGCGCTCGACATCACCGATCAGGGCTTCAGCTCGGGTGACTCGTGCCGGGTGCCGTGGGCGGACGAACAGGTGGTGGGCACCCGCTCCTGACGTCAGTGGGTCTGAGCCGGCCAGTCCGGGAGCCTGACGCCGGCGAACTTCTCGGGGTTGGCGATGTCGTAGGCGGCGTAGACCAGACCGTCGCGCACGGCGAAACCGGCAACCCGGGCCGGTGAGCTCAGCCGCTCGGTCGCGCCGGTCCAGCCGGTCGTTGCCACACCGAGCTGGCCGTTGAGGAGCACCGGCTCCATCGTGTTCAGCGAGCCCTCGCCGTAGCGGGCCAGCAGGCCCAGGAAGAAGCGGGCGAACTTGTCAGCACCGTGGATGACGTTGATCGTGGTGCGGGTCGTGCCGTTGGCGTCGCCGATCGCGAGGGCATCGGGGTGCAACGTCGCGAGCACGGCGTCGAGATCGCCGAGGGCCATTGCGGCGAGGAACCTGCCGACGGCCTCGTTGTGCTCGTCGTCGGGCACCGGTGGTGGTGGGTCGGCCAGTGCCTTGCGGGCGCGGGACGCGAGCTGGCGGGCGTTGACCGGGTCGATCGAGAGCACGTCGCCGATGTCCTCGAACGGCACCCCGAACGCGTCGTGCAGCACGAATGCCACGCGTTGCGCCGGTGACAGCACCTCGAGGACCACGAGTGCGGCGTACCGATTCTCCTCACCGCGGATCGCGGCGGTCAGCGGATCCGTCGGTCCGTCCAGCGGTGAGACGACCGGTTCGGGCAGCCACTCTCCGACGTACGTCTCGCGGCGCGCCGCGGCCGAGGTCAGCCGGTCGAGGCAGATGCGGCCCACCACCCGGGTCAACCACGCCTGCAGGTTGGTGATCGCGGCGTCCGTACGTGCGAGGCGCAGCCAGGACTCCTGGACGGCATCCTCGGCATCGGCGACGCTGCCGGTCAGCCGGTACGCGACGTTGATGAGGCGAGGGCGTTCGGCCTCGAAGGCGTCGACCAGTGCAGTGTCCACGGTCAGTCGCGATCCACCGGACACGACATGCACCGCGGTCCGCCACGTCCGGAGCCGAGCTCGGACCCGCTGATCGCGATGACCTCGATGCCGTGCTCTTCGAGCCGCGCATTGGTCTGCTCGTTGCGTTCGTACGCGACGGCCATCCGGGGTCCGATCGCCAACGTGTTGTTGCCGTCGTCCCATTGCTCGCGCTCGGCGGTGACCGGATCGAGGCCGGTGTCGATCTGGTGCAGGGTCTCGATGCCCATCGCCTCGGCGGCACCGGCGAAGAACGATGTCTCCGGCCCGACGACGAGCTCCCCGTCCTCCCCGAGGGACACGGCGTACGCCCGAAGGTTGCTGGCCATGTTGGGGTAGATCACCACGGTGTCGATGTCGACCATCGTCACGATCGTGTCGAGGTGCATCGTGGCGCGTTCCTGCGCGATCGGCACCGCCAGGACGATCCGCGCGAGCCCTCCGCTGAGCGCCTGCTGGGCGAAGCGCTCGAAGCCGGCCGGGGTCGTACGTTCGCCGACTCCGACGGCGATCACGCCGGGCGCGAGCAACAGCACGTCGCCGCCCTCGACGTGCTCGAGGTGTGGACCGTGGATGCGGGGTACGTCGGCGAATCTGGGGTGGTGCTGATAAATGAGCCCGGTCAGCTGGGTCTCGCGTACGCGGGCCGGCATCGCCAGACTCGTCACCGCCACGTGCCCCGGCAGCCATACGGATGAGTCGCGGGTGAACAGCAGATTGGGCAGCGGCTCGATCAGGAAGTCCTCGGGCGGCAGCAAGCTCGTGACGATGCTTCGGAACTTGGTGACTTCGTCGTTGCGGAGACCCGCCGTGAGAGTGAGGGCGAGCTCCTCCGGTGCCATCCCGGTCATGACCTCCGCGATGTGCCGACGCAGCCCGTCACCGAGGCTCAGGCTGGAGGTCGTGCTGTCGATGATCGCCGCTCGGGCCTCTTCGACGGCGAGAGCTTCCACCAGCAGCTCGACGAGGTAGAGGACCTCGACGTCTCGATCGCGGAGAGCCTGGGCGAAGGCGTCGTGCTCGTCCTGGGCGCGGCCCAGCCACGGGATGCCGTCGAACAGCAGCTGGTCGTTGTTGCGGGGGGTGAGCCGACCGACCTCGGGTCCCGGGCGGTGCAGCATGACCGTACGGAGGCGCCCGACCTCGCTGTCCGCTCCCAGTGCCATGGGCACAGCCTAGTGATCGCCGGACCGGATGAATCTTGCTGCCCGCGATGTTCGGGGAATTCCGCTCCATGATGGTGACCTCAGGTCTAGAGTTCTGGCATTCCTGCGCGACACCCTCACTCCCACGTGCAGGTCGAGGAGTTTCGCCATGAACCCCACACGTCCCACGATCCTTCTCCGGCTCGCCGCTGCGGCGCTGTGCATCGGTGCTGTGTTGCCGGCGGTCGCCGCCCAGGCCGATCCGATCCTGATCGGCAACGGTCCAGACGGTGGCACCGGCGGCAGCGGGGGCAATGGCGGCATCTTGATCGGCAACGGTGGCGCAGGTGGCACCGGCGGCAACGGGGGTAATGGCGGCGTCCTGATCGGCAACGGTGGCGCAGGTGGCACCGGCGGCAACGGGGGTAACGGCGGCGTCCTGATCGGCAATGGCGGCAATGGTGGCGCAGGTGGTACGGGCGGCGCCGGGGGCCTGCTCGGTAGCCCCGGTCAAGCCGGGTCAGTTGGCACCGGCGGCACCTCAGTCCCCTCGGTGGTGAACAACACCGCCCCGGTCCTGTCAGGAACGCTCGTGGTCGGTCACATCATCGCCTTCAGCACCGGCTCGTGGTCGCCGTCCGGATTGACGTTCGCCTATCAGTGGAAGGTCGACGGGGTTGACGTCGCCGGTGCCACGGCCAGCTCGTTCCCGCTGACGGCGGACCATCTCGGCAAGGTCGTCTCGGCGACGGTGACCGGATCGAAGACGGGGTACACGCCGGCAACTGTCACCGCCGTCGCAGGCACGGTGACCGCTGGAACCGTCGTGGACAACACCCCGCCCACAGTTAACGGCACCCCCGCGGTCGGCCACACGCTCGGCGTCAGCACGGGCAACTGGTCACCCTCGGGTCTGACGTTCGCCTATCAGTGGAAGGTCGACGGAGTTGACGTCGCCGGTGCCACGGCCAGCTCGTTCCCGCTGACGGCGGACTACCTCGGCAAGATCGTGTCGGTCTCGGTGACCGGCTCGAAGACGGGCTACAACCCCGCGACTGCGACCGCATCGACGACCGCCGTCCAGCCGGGCGCCGTGGCCGACAACACGCCACCCACGATCAACGGCACTCCGAAGGTGGGTCGCACCCTTGGGCTCAG
>JAWWPE010000103.1:0-8107 GCA_033850895.1 Nocardioidaceae bacterium
CTTGATCGCCCCGTGACACCCGACCCCTATCCGTTGCTGCCGGCCACCGCGTCATTCACCGTGACGAGCGAGGACGTGACCGACGGTCAGCCGCTCAAAGACGACCAGGTCAATGAGTTCGGAGACATGTCACCCCAGCTCTCGTGGAGCGGAGCCCCGGAGGGCACCAAGTCTTTCGTCGTGACCTGCTTCGACCCCGATGCTCCAACGGTGTCGGGCTTCTGGCACTGGGTGGCCGTCGACATCCCCGCCGACGTCACCGAGCTTGCCGCTGGCGCAGGCGCATCGGATGACTCGCTGCCAGGCGACGCGTTCCACGTACGCAACGACGGCGGGGGCGCGAGCTTCATGGGCGCCGCTCCCCCGGAGGGCGATCAGGTGCACCGCTACTTCTTCGTCGTGCACGCCGTCGGTGAGGACAAGCTGGGCGTTGATGGGTCAGCGACGCCCGCAGTGGTCGGCTTCAACCTGGCGTTCAAGACGCTGGGCCGAGCGATCATCCACGGGACGTACGCCCACTGAGGGTCAGCCCTTCGGCGCCTTCGGGTCGGCCGGGGGCTCCGGCGTCTCGGGAACCGCGTCAGCCAGTTCTTCGCCGGTCGACGCGTTCATCGGCGACTCTGCCGCCTTGGCGGCGTCCAACGCCTCCTGGACGGCTTCCGTCGTCGCGGCGTCCTCAGGGGCGTCGTCCACGATCGGCGCATCGAAGTCGACCCTGGTCTTGCTGCCGCCGCCGTCGACCGGGATCTTGCCGATCGTGCCGCCAAGGGTGCCCAGCGCCTTGGTCAGCTCGGCCGGAATGATCCACGTCGTGGCGTTGTCGCCGTCGGCGATCTTCGGCAGCATCTGGAGGTACTGGTAGGACAGCAGCTTCTGGTCGGGATTGCCGTCGTGGATCGCCTGGAAGACGGTCTGGATCGCCTGCGCCTCACCCTGGGCTCGGAGGATCTGAGCCTGTCGATCGGCCTGGGCCGTCAGGATCGCGGCCTGACGCTCGCCCTCGGCGGTCAGGATGGCTGACTGCTTCTGCCCCTCGGCGGTCAGGATCGACGACTGACGCTCGCCCTCGGCAGTCAGGATGACGGCACGCTTGTTGCGCTCGGCGCGCATCTGCTGCTCCATCGCGTCGATGATCGAGGGCGGCGGGTCGATGCCCTTGAGCTCGACCCGGTTGACCCGAATGCCCCACTTGCCGGTCGCGCTGTCGAGCTCGCCGCGCAGGCCGGAGTTGATCTGGTCGCGGCTGGTCAGTGCGTGCTCCAGCGACATGCCACCGGTGATGTTTCGCAGGGTGGTCATGGTGAGCTGCTCGATCGCCTGGATGTAGTTGGCGATCTCGTACGTGGCGGCCACCGGATCAGTGACCTGGAAGTAGATGACCGTGTCGATCGAGACCACGAGGTTGTCCTCGGTGATGACCGGCTGCGGCGGGAACGACACGACCTGTTCGCGCAGGTCGATCGTGTAGCGCACCTTGTCGATGAACGGCATCACGATGTTGAGTCCCGCCGACAGCGTGATGCGGTACTTGCCGAACCGCTCGACGATCCCGGCCCGGGCCTGCGGGATGATCTTGACCGTCATCGAGACGATGACGACGGCCAGAACCGCGATCAGGACGAGTACGACAAGTGCTGCTGACATCAGGACTCCTTGTTGGTCACGACGGCTGTGGCGCCGTCGATCTTGGTGACGAGTACTTCGGTGCCGATATCGAACGCGGCGGTCTCGGGGGTGGCTCGGGCGGACCAGATCTCGCCATTCAGCTTGATCCGGCCGCCGTGGACGGTCACCGGTTCGGTGACGACGCCGGTGCGACCCACCAGTGCGTCATGGCCGGAGGTGAGGGTCGGGCCGGCGTGCAATCGCGCGACGACTGACGGGCGTACGAAGAACAGCAGCGCGAGCGAGACCGCTGCGAACACCAGGACCGCGACCCAGAACGGCGCACCAGCTGCCGCCGCGACCGCGGCGGCGAGGGCTCCGATGGCGAACATCAACAAGACGAGATCAAGACTCAGCAGCTCGACGAGCGCGAGGATCACGGCGAGCCCGACCCAGGTAATCCACGCGTGATCACTCATCCAATCGGTCATGTCGCCATCCGTTCGATCATCCCGCCCGATGTCCGTATGCTGCCCGACGGGCGCTGAAGCGTCCACCCTCACTGTTCAACTCGAGACGCAGCCCGAAAGTTGCACCCAGGGTCTCGGCAGTCAGCGTCGACCCGATCGGACCCTGCGCCACGACCTTGCCATCGCGCAACATCAGCACATGGGTGAAGCCCGGCGGAATCTCCTCGACGTGGTGCGACACCATCACCAGGACCGGTGAGTCCTCGGCCAGCGAGAGCACCTCGAGGCTGGCCATCAGGTCCTCGCGGGCGCCGAGGTCGAGCCCGGCTCCGGGCTCGTCGAGCAGGAGCAGCTCCGGGTCGGTCATCAACGCTCGGGCGATCAGCACCCGCTTGCGTTCGCCCTCCGACAACGTGCCGAACGTACGTCCGGCCAGCGCGGCAATGCCCATCTCGCCCATCATCTGGTCGGCACGGGCTTCGTCCTGTGGCTCGTACTGCTCCCGCCAGCGACCGGTCACGGCGTACGCAGCCGAGAGCACGGCGTCGCGGACCGACTCCGCGGGCGGGATGCGGTCGGCGATCGCGGTGCTGGTGTGGCCGATCCGGGTGCGCAGGTCGAAGACGTCGACCTTGCCGAGCTTGTGGCCCAGGATGCGCGCCTTGCCGGAGGAGGGGTAGAGGTTGGCGCCGACGATCTGCATCAGCGTCGTCTTGCCTGCGCCATTGGGACCGAGGACGACCCAGCGCTGACCTTCCTCGACCGTCCAGCTCACATTGTCGAGAAGGACCTTGCCGGGGCGCACGACAGTCACCTTCGAGAGCTCGAACGCAGCCCGCATGCACCCTCCAGATCGACACGCATCGTGGTGGAGTCAACCTATCGCGAGGGCACACGGCCCGAGCGATAGCCTCGGGGGCGATGACCGAGCATGTGCCTGCCCTCCACCTGACCGATCCGACCGCGCTGGTCACCCTCACCGGCACGGATCAGAGCGGTGTCACGACGCGCCTGTTCGCCGATCTCGCGCCGTTCGGGGTGGAGGTCATCGACATCGAGCAGCTGGTCGTCCGGGGACGGCTCATCCTGAGCGCCCTGCTGACGATTCCGGCCGACCGGAGCGCCTTCGAGGCCACCGTCCACGCGGTCGGTGAAGCATTCGGCCTCGACGTCACGATCGAGTACGGCACTGGCGACAATCGGGCACGACGGGTCGGCCGCTCGCAGGTGGTCGTGCTCGGTGCGCCCTTGCACCCGGCGGCGATCGCAGCGCTGGCGGCACGCATCAAGGACGACGGCGGCAACATCGACCGGATCGTGCGGATGGCGCGCTATCCGGTCACCGCGATCCGCATGGAGGTCTCCGGCGCGGATCCTGATCTCCTCCAGGCCGATCTCGCGGCGGTGGCCTACGAGCAGGGGGTCGACGTGGCGGTCCAGGAGAACGGCATCCTGCGGCACGCGCAGCGCCTGGTCGTGATGGACGTGGACTCGACGCTCATCCAGGGCGAAGTGATCGAGATGATCGCCTCGCACGCCGGCTTCGAGGACGAAGTGGCTGCGATCACCGAGTCGGCGATGGCCGGCGAGCTCGACTTCACCGACTCCCTACGAGCCCGCGTGGCGCTCCTTGCCGGAGTGCCGGACACCGCGCTCAACGACGTCTACGACGCCCTGGTCTACGCACCCGGGGCCAGGACCATGATTCGTACGCTCAAGCGACTGGGCTACCGCTTCGCGCTGGTCAGCGGCGGGTTCACCCAGATCATCGAACGCATCGCCGCCGAGCTCGATGTCGACTACTTCGCGGCCAATGAGCTCGAGGTCGTCGACGGGTTGCTCACCGGGCGGATCGTCGGAGATGTCATCGACCGGGCCGGGAAGGCCGAGGCCCTTCGCCGCTTCGCCGACGAGGCCCGCATACCCGTCAAGAACACCGTCGCGATCGGTGACGGTGCCAACGACCTCGACATGCTGGCGGCGTCGGGCCTGGGCATCGCATTCAACGCCAAGCCGGTCGTACGCGATCAGGCTCGTACGTCGGTCAACGTGCCGTACCTCGACGCGATCATCTACCTGCTCGGCATCACCCGCGAAGAAGTAGAAGCCGCTGACGCGGCGGACTGACGCAGCCGTGTGCGGGCGAAGCCCGAAGAAGGTGTGACCATTGGCTGGGCGTAGTCCGACAGGCCGGCCGATGCGAGCGCCAGCGAGCAGCGAAAGCAGCGGTGAGGAACGAGCCGCGTCCGGCCTACTCGTCGTCCTCGAGGCGGAAGCCGATCTTCATGGTGACCTGGTAGTGCGAGACGGCAGTGTCGGTGATCTGGCCCCGGATGCCGGTGACCTCGAACCAGTCGAGGTGGCGCAGGGTCGTGCCTGCGCGTTTGATGCCGTTGTCGACAGCTTCGCTGATGCCCTCTTCGGACGTTCCGACGATCTCACTGATGCGATAGGTGCGGTTGCTCATACGCCCATCATGCACGCTGGCCGCGGCGACGTAGGCTGGAGCCGTGAAGCCCGAGCCGGAAGCGCGCAAGCAGCAGGTCTTTTCGATCACCACTGCCGCGACTTCGCAGAGCGAGGAGATCGGCGGGCGCGAGAAGCGCTACGCGATCTCGATGGGCATCCGCACGCTGTGTTTCGTGGGTTGTGTCGCCATCGTGTCGACGACATCGATGCCGTGGTCGCTGTTCGGCTGGGGACTGCTGGTCGGCGCGCTGCTGCTGCCCTACACCTCCGTCATCCTGGCCAATGCGGGCGTACGCAAGAAGGGCGCAGGACCGTCACCGTTCGGTGCGGAGGCGGCCGGCGAGATCGAACCCCCGAAGCCGCCCGCCCTTCCCGGCGAGTGACGAGCTCGATGGGCGAGCAGTTGACCTGCTCGGCGAAAGGCTGCGTCGCCGAAGCAACTCACCAAGTCCTCTGGAACAACCCGAAGATCCATGCCCCGGATCGACGCAAGATCTGGCTGGCCTGTGACGAGCACGAGGAGTCGCTGCGCGGATTCCTCGACGCCCGCCGCTTCTGGAAGGCAACCGAGCCGGTCTAGCCGCCGATCGAGGACATCGGCCGGGTGGGCTGCAGGAATGCCGGATCGTCGATGCCGTGGCCGGGGAGTTTGGACGCCATCGCGGCAACCCACCGTTCGGCCAGCTCGTGGTCGGACGCTCCCGCGCGAAGTGCCCCACGCAGATCGGATTCGTCACGGGCGAACAGGCAGTTGCGGATCTGACCGTCGGCGGTGAGGCGTACGCGGTTGCAGTCGCCGCAGAACGGCCGGGTCACCGATCCGATGATGCCGACGGTGTGCGGCCCGTCATCGACCAGGAACTTCTCCGCCGGTGCGGAGCCGCGGCCGTCGAGCCCGGTCAGCGTGAAGTGCTCGCCCAGCAGAGCCAATGTCTCGTCAGCCGTCACCATGGCCTCACGGTTCCAACCATGCTGGGCGTCGAGCGGCATCTGCTCGATGAATCTCAGCTCATATCCGTGCTTGATGCACCAACGCAGCAGGTCAGGGGCCTCCACGTCATTGACGCCGCGCAGCAGCACCGCGTTGACCTTGACCGGGGCAAGGCCCGCCTGGTGGGCCGCGGCCAGGCCGTCGATCACGTCGGTGAGCCGATCGCGTCGCGTGATCGTCTCGAACGTGACCGGGTCGGTGGTGTCGAGGCTGATGTTGACCCGATCGAGTCCGGCGTCGGCCAGGGCCTGCGCGGTGTGCTTGAGGCCGAGGCCGTTCGAGGTCATCGCGGTGCGCGGATTGGACGGCAGGGCCTTCGTGGCAGCCACGATCGCGGGCAGCCCGCGGCGTAGCAGCGGTTCGCCTCCGGTGAACCGCACGTCGCGTACGCCGAGCAGCTCCACGCCGATGCCGATCAGGCGAATGAGCTCGGCGTCGGTGAGGGTTTCGTCGGTGGGCATCCAGTCGAGGCCCTCGGCAGGCATGCAGTACTGGCAGCGAAGATTGCATCGATCGGTCAGCGAGACGCGGAGATCAGTCGCCACGCGCCCGTGCAGATCGAGAAGCTCCATAGGCACATCCTAGGTGCCGCCGCCCACCCCTGCCGTGGCGCAGTTGCCGCGTGGAACTACCGTCGGTGTGTGTTCAGCTTCTTGCTGAGCAGGCGCTGGATCGGGTTCGCGATCTTCGTGGTCCTGCTCGCCGCACTCTGCATCCGGCTCGGGCTGTGGCAGATTCACCGGCTGGAGCATCGCCTCGACAACAACATGGTCGTGACGGCGCACTTCAAGGCGCCACCCGTCGAGCTCTCGACGGTTCTCGGCAAAGGCCGGCAGGTGGACGACAAGAGCGAATGGACACGGGTGACGGCGACCGGCACGTACGACGTCGCTCACGAAGTCACCGTCAAGTTCACGACTCGCGACGGCGCACCGGGAGTCGATGTCGTCACTCCCCTGGTACTGACCGACGGTGACGCCGTGCTTGTCGACCGCGGCTGGATGAGCACTCCGAACACCGGCTCTCGGCCGACCGTCCCACCACCGCCTACCGAGCAGGTCACCGTGATGGGTTGGCTGCGGCAGAACAACGGCGCCCATGGTGACGCGATTCGTCCGGCTGACGGCCAGGTCCGGGCGATCTCGAGCGTGGCCCTCGCCAAGACCACCCCGTACGCATTGCTGAACGGCTACCTCAACCTGCGTACACAGACGCCGAAGTCGGCTCACCCGCTCGCGGCAGAGCCCAAGCCCGAGCTCGGACAAGGCCCGCACTTCTTCTACGCCCTGCAATGGTGGTTCTTCGCCGGACTCGCGATTGTCGGATTCTTCTGGTTCGCCTGGGCGGAAGCCAAGGAGCGCCGCAATCCGACGCGCGTTGACGGATTCCACGAGCTGCCCCCGGAGAGCGAACCGGCTAGCTGATCTGTCTGACCTCGAGCGGAGTTTCCTCGACCGTGTCGGGCGCGATGCGTCGTACGGCGTACGCCCCGGCACCAGGGGTTGTGGCGACGGCCTCCGCCAGCTCCGTGCCGCGGTAGACGAGCGCCGCGCCATCGTCGGTGGCATAGCCGTCGGGCAGTGTGCCGTCGCCGATCAGCCGGTGGAACAACGGTCGCCGCTGCGCTTCTGAGTCGTAGTGGACGCCATTGCTGTATGGCAGCCAGCCGAGACCATTCGTGACCGGCTGCAGGTCGAGTCCGAAGCTGTCCGTCGTGCCGCCGAGGTGCCAGCAGATCGACCCGGCGGAGACCCCACCGATCACGACACCGGCCTGCCAAGCCTCGCGCAGGATCGCGTCGAGCCCGTGGGCGCGCCATACCGCCAGCAGATTGACGACACTGCCGCCCATGACCCAGATGACGTCCTGTGCGAGGAGGTGCTCACGCACGTCACCCACGCTCGGCATCATGAACAGCGAGAGGTGGCTGACCCGGAACTCGGTCGGTCCGAACGCGCCGTACATCGACGAAATGACCTGGGGGTGATCACCTGTCGCAGTCGGGACGAAGCACAACCGGGGATCCGGCCCGGCGCCGGCCAGCTCGGCGGCAAACCGGTGAATCGGATCGATGTCCCAGTCCCACGTGTTGGTGCCCCGGGACCGGAAGCCGATGCTCGACGCGACGATGGTGGGTTCGGATGCGGTCATCGAGCCATTTTGCCTCAGGCCAGACTGACCAGATCGGCGTAGTCGTCGCTCCAGAGATCCTCGTCGCCGTCAGGCAACAGGAGTACGCGGTCCGGCTCCAGAGCCATCACGGCCCCCTCGTCGTGGGAGACGAGCACGATCGCACCCTCGTAGGTGCGGATGGCGCGCAGGACCTCTTCACGGGACGCCGGATCGAGGTTGTTGGTCGGTTCGTCGAGCAGCAGCACGTTGGCGCTCGAGACGATCAGGCTGGCGAGGGCGAGGCGGGTCTTCTCACCGCCGGACAGGACCGCTGCCGGCTTCGAGGTGTCGTCGCCGCTGAACAGGAACGATCCGAGCACGCTGCGGGCCTCGGTGTCGGTCAGCTGCGGCGCCGCGGACTGCATGTTCTGCAGCACCGTGCGCGACGTGTCGAGCGTCT
>JAWWPE010000127.1:0-3336 GCA_033850895.1 Nocardioidaceae bacterium
GATGACGGACTCCGGCTCGAGGAGGTCCCGCAACCTGAGCCGGGGCCGGACGAGGTTCTCGTACGCGTGCATGCCGCGGCGATCACTCGCGATGAGCTGACCTGGCCGACCGATCGGTTGCCGGCGACTCCGTCGTACGAGCTCGCCGGCGTGGTCGAGTCGACCGGGGTCGAGGTGATTGCGCTGACGCCGTTCGACCGCGACGGTGTCGCCGCGGAATGGGCGGTCGTGCCGAGCACGGCGCTCGCTCCCCGTCCGTCCGGACTGAGCGACGAGGAAGCTGCCGCGCTCCCGATGCCCGGTCTGTCGGCGTGGCAGGGCATGGTCGTCCACGGCGGACTCACCGCAGGCCAGCGGGTCCTGGTGACCGGGCCGAAGGGCGGGGTGGGGCACGTCGCCGTGCAGCTCGCCGAAAAGCTCGGCGCCGTGCTGGTCGAGGACGGCGAGGCCTGTGACCTGCTGTTCGACACCGTCGGTGGCGAGCCGCTCACCCGCAACGCCGACAGCGCCGCACGTGTCGTGACGATCGCGGCAGAGGCGCCCGGAGCGACGTACTTCGTCGTCGAGCCGGACGGCGCACAGCTCGCCGCCCTTCCGGAGCTGCACCCGCAGATCGACTCCGTGTTCGCGCTGGACGACTTCGAGGCAGCATTCGAACGCACGGAGCAGCGCGGCAAGCACGGCAAGGTCGTGCTGCGGGTCGACTGACTCGCGCCGTCAGCGGACGAGCTTGGCTCGCTGCTGGTGGGGGAGGCCGAACAGCTGGTTGAGTGCCTGCGCGCGCTTGAACACCAAGTGGGCGTCGTGCTCCCAGGTGATCGCGATGCCGCCGTGCAGCTGGATCGTCTCGGCGCCGACCGCCATCGCTGCATCGGCACAGTACGAACCAGCGGCCGCCGCCAGCCGTTCGGCGTTCGGCTCGTCATTGATGTCGGCCTGGACGGCGGCCCAGGCGCCGGCGCGGGACATCTGCACCTTGACCAGGAGATCGGCCATCCGGTGCTTGAGCGCCTGGAACGAGCCGATCGTCCGGCCGAACTGCTCGCGCTGCTTGGCGTACTCGACCGTCATGTCGAGGCCGCGTTGGGCGCAGCCGACCTGGAGCGCGGCGACCGCGAGGGTGCCGACTCGGTGGGTCCTCGCCAGGGCTTCGGTGGCGTCGAGGGTGACCGGTTCGGCAGGGGTGTTGGCGAGCTCGACCTCGGCGAAGCCGATCGTCGGGTCGAGGCCCGCCACGCGCGTACGGATCAGGCCTTCGGCTGCTGGGTCGACTTGGAACAGTCCGACGCCCTCGTCGTGCTCGGCGACGACGAGGAGGATCTCGGCGACATCGCCGTACAGCACGGGGGAGACCTTGCCGGTCAGGACGCCGTCTTTCCATGTCACACCGACCGGCGCGTCTGCGGGCCCAGTGACGCCCGACCAGGCGAGGGTGGCGACCGTGCCGGCCGCGATCCGCTCGAGCAGCGGGCTGCCCGTCAGGGCTGACGCCGAGAAGACGGAGGCCAGCAATGGCGAAGGTGTGAGCGCGTAGCCGAGCTCTTCCAGCACGACATACGTCTCGGCGAGGGTGAAACCGGCTCCGCCGGACTCCTCGGGGATTGCGAGGGCGGCGACCCCCATCTGCTCGCACAGGGTCGACCACAGGTCGGTGTCGAAGCCATTGAACGTCTTGCGCACGGCCTGGCTGTCGGAGCGCTTCTCAAGGAGCTTGCGCACAGAGGTCGCGAGCTCGGTGTGCTCCCTGGTGGGTACGAGATCGGTCATCGGTCCGCCATCAGCGAGTCGAGCACGCGGTCACGGTGGAACGCCGAGGTGCCCCAGGCCGACTGCAGGGCGCGGATGCGAAGCAACCACAGGCTGAGGTCGTACTCCTCGGTGTAGCCGATCGCTCCGTGCACCTGCAGACCCACGCGGGCGGCGAGGTTTGCGGCTTCGGCGGCCTGGAGCTTGGCCGCCGAGACCGAGCGCGGGGCCGGGTCGAGCGCGGCGCCGAGGACGAGCGGGCGAGCGAAGTCGAGCGCGATGCGTACGTCGGCCAGCTGGTGCTTGATGGCCTGGTATGAACCGATCGCGCGGCCGAACTGGGTGCGCTGCTTGACGTATGCGACCGAGTCCGCGAGCACGCGCTCGCCTGCACCGAGCAACTCAGCAGCGGTGGCGAGGACCGCGAGGTCGAAGGCCGCGTCCAGGTTGCCGGTGTCCACAGCGTCGCCAGCAGCGACGGTGAACAGCCTGCGGGTGGGGTCGACCGACTCGGTGAGGTCGCCGGCGGTGGCGGTATGGAGTGCGCCGTCGACCACGACATACGCGTCGGCGACATCGGCATCGAGGGCGAACGGCATCTGCGGCGGCACCGCGACGGTGGCCCTCGACTCCGACAGGTCGACCGAAGGCAGGGCCAACGGCAGGTAGGCGGCGGACTCGATCCACGGCCCGGGCACGGCATGACGCCCGATCGCCTCGAACGCGATGCAGACCTCGACCGGCGTGGCCTCGGCGGCAAGCACCGTGACGCCGAGATCGGCCAGCCGGGACCACAGCTTGAGGCCCGGCTCGTGATCGCCGGCCGCCCACGCGCGGTTGGCCGCGGCTGTGTCGGCCCGCGACAGCAGGTCGTCGAGGGACTTGGCGAAGCCAGCTTGCTCGGCGGTCAGCTCGAACTTCATCCGCGTGCCTCCTTCGGGAGGCCGAGGATGCGCTCGGCGATGATGTTGCGCTGGATCTCGTTGGTGCCCGCGTAGATGGGTCCGGACAGCGAGAAAAGGTAGCCGTCGGTCCAGGTCGACGCGACCTCGGCAACGGGTCCGAGCAGGTCGAGCGCGGTCTCGTGCAAGGCGACGTCGAGCTCGCTCCACCAGATCTTGTTGACCGAGCCGGAGGCACCCATGTCACCGCCGTCGGCGAGCCGGGTGACGGTGCCCCAGGTGTAGAGGCGGTATGCCTCGGCGCGCACCCAGGCGTCGACCACGGCCGCGGCTGATGCGGGGTCGGGCTCGTCGGCGTACAGGTCGACGAGCCGGTCGGCCGCGCTGCAGAAGCGGCCCGGCGAGCGGAGCGAGAGACCGCGCTCGTTGCCAGCCGTGCTCATCGCGACCCGCCAACCGTCGCCAGGCTCACCCAGCACATCGGCATCGGGTACGAAGACGTCGTCGAAGAACAGCTCGGCGAAGCCGGCCTCGCCGTCGAGCTGCGCGATCGGCCGTACCGTCACGCCCTCTGCACCGAGTGGGAAGCAGAAGTAGGTAAGTCCCCGGTGTCGCTCAGCGGTGGGATCGGAACGGAACAGCCCGAAGCCCATCTGCGCGAAGGAGGCACGCGATGACCAGGTCTTCT
>JAWWPE010000202.1:0-7449 GCA_033850895.1 Nocardioidaceae bacterium
GACTGTCGGGGTCTGAACCGGCGGAGTCGCTGCTGCTGGAGACGGCTGAACAGCCGGAGAGCACAAGGACTCCGGCGAGGAAGAGGCTCGCGGCCGTGGCCGAGGGGGTTCGAACCGTCATGGCGGGGGTGCCACCGACAACAGGCCGACACCCGGTGAAACGGGTGCCGACCTGCTGGGCGGACTATTTGGAGGCGACCACGTTGAGCTTGACCTGCGCGCTCACTTCGGGGTGGACGCGCACCGAGACGGTGTGCGAGCCGAGCGACTTGATCGGGTTGCCGACCTCGATGCGACGCTTGTCGACCTTCGCACCGGCGCCGGCGAGCGCCTCGGCGATGTCGGAGACGGTGACGGCGCCGAACAGGCGGCCACCCTCACCGGCACGCACCGGAACGTTGATCGGCGCGGCCTCGAGGTTGCCCTTGATGCTCTGGGCCTCTTCGAGGTCGTGGATGGCGTGCGCGTCACGCGCCGCCTTGATCGACTCGACCTGCTTGGCGCCGCCCTTGGTCCAGCGGATGGCGAAGTTGCGGGGCAGCAGGAAGTTGCGGCCGTAGCCGTCCTTGACCTCGACGATGTCGCCGGGGGTGCCGAGGTTGGTGACCTCGTGGGTGAGGATGAGCTTCATCTCCGGGGCCCCTTAACGACTGGTCGAGGTGTAGGGAAGCAGCGCCATCTCACGGGCGTTCTTGATCGCCTTGGCGATCAGTCGCTGCTCCTGCACGGTGACACCGGTCACCCGACGCGCGCGGATCTTGCCACGGTCGGAGATGAACTTGCGCAGCAGCGCGGTGTCCTTGTAGTTGATTTCGGTGACCTTGGCCGCGGCGAGCGGATTGCTCTTCTTCTTCGGCTTTCGGACTACTGGCTTTGCCATGGTGCTCCTGAATGATTGTGCTGAAACTGTTGGTTAGAAGGGGGGCTCGTCGGTCGTGCCGGCGTTGCCGCCCCAGGCTGCAGAGCCGCCTTGTGCGGGTGCGGAAGGTTGGGTCGACCACGGGTTGCTGTCTCCGGCCGGAGCCGCGCCGCCGCCGCCGGAACCGCCACCGAAGCCACCGCTGTCGGAGCGGCTTGCCTTGGTGACCTTCGCGGTCGCGTAGCGGAGCGAGGGGCCGATCTCGTCGACGTTGATCTCGACGCTCGTGCCCTTCGAACCGTCCTGGCGCTCGAAGTTGCGGATCTTGAGGGCGCCCGTCACGATGACGCGCTGACCCTTCTGGAGCGACTCGGCGACATTCTCGGCGAGCTGACGCCATGCAGCACAGCGGATGAACAGTGCATCGCCGTCCTTCCACTCATTCGTCTGACGATCGAACGTGCGGGGCGTCGACGCGACGGTGAAGTTGGCAACTGCGGCGCCCGAAGGAGTGAACTTGAGCTCCGGGTCGTCGGTGAGGTTGCCGATGACGGTGATGACGGTTTCGCCTGCCATGTGGCACAGCCTTTCGGAGAGAGTGGTCTGACTCAGTGAACATCAGCCATCGGACACCCGCGAGGGGGCGGTCCACAGGCTGGTCCGTGGAAGGTCGTCCTACTTGATGTCGGGACGGGTGACCTTCGTGCGCACCACGGACTCGTTCAGCGTGAGCTGGCGGTCGAGCTCCTTGACCGAGGCCGGCTCTGCGGAGAGCTGGACGACGGCGTAGATGCCTTCAGACTTCTTGTTGATCTCGTACGCGAGACGGCGCTTGCCCCACACGTCGACGTTGTCAACCGTTCCGCCGTCCTGGCGGATCACGTTGAGGTAGGTGTCGAGGCTGGGAGCGACCGTACGCTCTTCGAGATCGGGGTCAAGGATGACCATGACCTCATAGGGACGCAATGACATTCAGTCTCCTTCGGACTAAACGGCTACGGGGCCTCCGTAGCAGGAGTGTGGTTGCCAATTGGCAACTGGTGGAGTCTACGGGAACACCGCCACGAGAGGCCAATCGCGAACTGCACAGCGACACCGCGGGTAGTGTGACCCAGATCACATCCGGTGGTGTCCGGGTGGCCCTGTGCTGTTCGTCCCTTGGGTGAGACGTTCGATCCGCACCCACCGAAAGGCATGACATGACCCAGTACGCCGCCCTCATCTACACCCCCGACACCGACTGGACCCAGCCCTCGGAGGTCGACACCGGCAAGGCATACGCCGAGTTCGGCGAGAACAACGCCGCCTCGATCCGTGGCGGAGCCGGGCTCCATCAGACCTCGACCGCCACGACCGTACGCGTGAAGGGTGGCAAGGGTGGCGACGTCGTCACCACCGACGGACCCTTCGCCGAGGCGCGTGAGGTGCTCGCCGGCTTCTACCTCCTCGAAGCCGCCGATCTCGACGAGGCAGTCGGCATCGCGGCGCAGATCCCCGGGGCCTGGTACGGCGCCGTCGAGCTGCGGCCCGTCCTGGAGACGTGAGCTTGGCCGACGAAGCAGCCTCCTCGGCGCTCGCCGAGGTGGTCCGGGATGAGGGTCGTCGCGTGCTGGCGACCCTCATCCGTACGACCGGCAGCGTCACCCTTGCCGAGGACGCCGTGCAGGAGGCGGCGATCGAAGCCCTCCGACACTGGCCGCGCGAAGGCGTGCCCCACAACCCCCGCGCTTGGCTGACGACGGTTGCGCGCCGCAAGGCCGTCGACGTGATCCGCCGCGACGCCAACCGCACCGACAAGGAGGTCAGCGCGATGGACCTGACCGGACCCGCACCCGATCTCCCCGAATCGGTGGTCCGCGACGATCTGCTCCGGCTGGTGTTCACCTGCTGCCACCCGAGCCTGTCCGTGTCCGCGCAGACGACCCTCAGCCTGAACACCCTCTGCGGGCTCAGCATCGCGGACTGCGCGCGACTCCTGCTGACCACCGAGTCGACGATGGCGCGACGGCTCGGCCGTACCAAGCAGAAGATCGCGGTCGCGGGCATTCCCTACCGGATCCCGTCGGACGCGGAGCTTCCGGCACGGCTCGAGGCGGTGGCCTCCACGGCATACCTGCTGTTCACGGCGGGCATCGCAGGCGCAGAGGATGCCGTACGTCCCGAGCTCTGCGCCGAGGCGATCCGGCTGGGCCGGTTGCTGGTCGAGCTGATGCCGGATGAGTCATCGTTGCAGGGACTGCTCGCGTTGATGCTGCTGACCGACGCCCGGCGGGTGACGCGGGTCGACGCTGCCGGCGACCTCGTGCTGCTCGCCGATCAGGACCGGTCGCAGTGGGATGCCGACCTGATCGCCGAGGGTCTGCGGCTCGTGGAGGGTGCGCTCCGACGGTCACGCGAGCGCGCCGGCCGCTTCGAGCTGCAGGCGGCCATCGCGGCGTGCCACGCGAGTGCCCCGACGTACGCCGACACCGACTGGGCCGACATCGTGTCGTTGTACGACGCCCTGCTCCTGGTCGAACCCACCGAGATCGTGCGGCTCAACCGCGCCGTTGCGGTGGGGGAGCGGGACGGAGCCCTCGCCGGGCTCGAGTCACTCGATGAACTGACCGGGCTCGACCGTTTCCACCTGTGGCACGCCTGCCGTGGAGAGCTGCTCGTACGACTTGGCCGTACGGAGGAGGCCCGCTCTGCGTTCGAGCAGGCACTCGCCTGCGATCCTCCGAGGGCCGACGGCCGGCACCTGGAACGCCGGATCGCAACGATCCCTAGTCGCTGACCAGGTCCAGTGCGAGCAGGTTGTCGGCGTCGTAGTTGATCGACGTGATGACGCGCTGGGCCGATCCGGCGAAGCGGGACCTGAACTCGGCGCGCGCCGTCTCCAGATCGCCGACCACCGCGAACGCTCTGAGCACCTCGTCGTCGATGAGATCACCCAGCTCGGCCCACCGGTTGCTCTTGGTCAGCGCATGCGCCTCGGCGTGCAGCTCGCCCCAGCCGTGGTGCTCGAGGACAGGAAGGTATGCCGGGGTGGAGGCGTAGAAGCCGATCTGGCGCTTGGTGCCGGCGATCGCTGTCGCCAGATCGTCGTCCGTGCGACCGGTGGCAACCATGCAGAGCACCGAGGTCGTGAACGGCGTGCCCGCGTACGAGCCGGAGGCGCGACCCGCCGCCACCGTCGGGACGATCACCTCGTCGAGGTAGCTGCGCGACAACAATGGGTGACAGATCATTCCGTCGGCGACCTTGCCCGCGGTCGTCAGCATCCGCGGCCCGACAGCGGCCAGCCAGATCGGCGGAGGGCCGCCCTCGATCGGGCCGGGATTGAACAGCGGCGGCATCAGGGTGTGCTCGTAGAAGTCGCCGCGGAAGTCGAGCTTCGCGTCGTTCTGCCAGCTGTCCCAGATCGCGCGCAGCGCCTCGACGTACTCCGCCATCCGGGGTGCAGGGCTCGACCACGGCATCGAGAACCGGCGGGTGATGTGCGGCTTGATCTGGGTGCCGAGGCCGAGCACGAGTCGGCCCCGGCTGAGCCGGTGCACATCCCAGGCCGTGTAGGCCGTCGACATCGGGGTCCGGGCGAACGCGATGGCCACCGAGCTGCCGATCTGGATCCGGCTCGTGGCCATCCCGGCGAGGGCGAGTGCGATGTACGGATCGTGGGCCGCCTCGGCGACGAACAGACCGCCGACCTCGCGGGCCTCCGCCTCGACCGCGACGGCGGCGATCTCGGCGGCATCGCCGTGGAACGCGATGTCGAGGATCGGTTGAGTCACAGCCAGAGCATAGGGTCTGCCGCTCGGCTAGTTGCTCGATATCGCCTTGAGTACGTCGAGCCTCGACGCCCGTCGGGCCGGCAGAACTGCTGCGAGCACGCCGACGAAGCCGGAGACCAGGACGAAGAGCGCAAGGCGCACCCACGGGATCCCCAGAGTGGTGATGCCCTGGTCGGCGACTGCGTTCTGCAACACGATGCCGAACACGAGTCCCGATCCGATTCCCAGGAGTGCCCCGAGCACGGCGATGGCGATCGCCTCCAACCGCACCATGCGCCTCAGCTGGCTGCGGCTGAGACCGACAGCGCGCAGCAGCCCGACCTCGCGGGTCCGTTCGATGACGCTCAGCGCCAGCGTGTTGACGATGCCGAGGACGGCGATGATGATCGCCAGACCCAGCAGCGCGTAGATGAGGTACAGCAGCTGGTTGACCTGTGAACGCTGCGCTTCGGCGAAGTCGTGCTGGTTCTGCACCGTGACGGTGGGGAAGTCCTGGGTCGCCGCATCGAGATTGCGGGCGAGCGCAGCCTTGTCGACACCGGGCTTGGCGTTGACCGCGATGTTGGAGTCGGCGCGTTGCACCTTGCCGGCAACGACCGTCGAGAACGGTGTGATGCCCGACGCGACGACGTAGGTCCGTTTGTAGATGCCGACGACCTTGAGCGGAACTTTGCCGGAGGCGAATCTCAGGGTCACGGTCTGCCCGACCTTGACGCCCAGCGACGCGGCCTTGTCCTCGTTGAGCGCAATCTGGCCACTCGACAGGGCGGGGCCGCCGGAACGGTAGTTGATGTCGAAGACACGTCCGATCGCGCGGGAGTCTCCAGCCGACACATCCGATCCGTCGCCGTTGATCTTGACCGAGAACACCTGGGTGGGCGCAACCGTGCCCACGCCGTCGACCGCCCTGACTTCCTCGGCGATCTTCGGCGAGAACGGCTCCCCGATTGCGTTGGACACCAGGTAGTCGCTGGTGAACTGCTTCTTCACACCCGCGTCGATCGAGGCGTTGATGGATGCGCCGAGCACCGACATGGTGGTGACCACGGCGAGGCCGATCATCAGGGCGGACGCGGTCGCGGCCGTACGCCGGGGGTTGCGCAACGAGTTCTGGGTGGCCAGCTGCCCGACCGTGCCGAAGAGTCGCCGATAGGCCGCCCCCATTGCCACCAGGACCGGCACGGCCAGAACGGGACTGGTCAGTGCGATCGCCATCAGGACCGAGAAGCTGCCGATACCGACCTGGATCGCCCCGGAGCTGCCGATTCCGAGCAGGCCCGTGGTCATCAGGGTTGCGCCGATGATCGTCATCGCCGCGCCGATGGTCACGCGACGTCGGATCGAACCCTCCGGGAGAGTGACGTCGTCGCGCATCGCGGCCACAGGAGCGATCCGCGCGGCTCGGCGTGCCGGAAGGTACGCGGCGAACATCGTCACGAAAATCCCGACGAGGTAGGACACGATCACCGTGCGCGGTGCAAAGACCAGCGCCGTCCCCGACAGGTCGAGCCCGAACTTCGCGAAGAGGATTCGGAGCAGGGCGGCGAGACCGTAGCCGACCAGCAGGCCAAGGGTGGACCCGATGACACCCACCACCGTCGCTTCGATCAGGACCGAGCGGGTCACCTGGCGACGGGATGCTCCGAGGGCTCGCAAGAGGGCCAGCTCGCGGCTCCGTTGGGCGACGAGGATCGAGAACGTGTTGATGATCAGGAAGGTGCCGACCACCAGGGCGATGCCCGCGAAGATCAGCAGGAACGTGTTGAGGAAGCCGAGCACCGTGTCGATCACGGACTTGAACTGATCGGCCACCGTCTTGCCCGTGACGGCCTCCGTGCCGGGTGTCAACAACGGTTTCGCCGCGTCGACGAGCTGCTGTTGACTCACCCCCTTCTTGGCCGTGAGCCCCACGCTGGTGAAGACGTCCTCGCCATGGACGAACAGCTTCTGCGCGGTGGCGGTGTCGAAGAACACCAGGCTCGCGCCGGCCAGGCCACCGCCGGCGAACTCGGCGTAGCCCACCAGGGTTGCCGTCATCCTCGGGACGTCACCGGCCGTGACCATGTGCACGGTGTCACCGAGGCGATAGCCGGCGATCCTGGCCGAGCGCTCGTCGATCGCCACCTCATGGGGCCCGTGCGGTGCACGACCCTTGGCGATCGTGACCGTCGGATCACCATTCGTGTTGGGAGCGGCGGTGTAGTTGAACGCCAGCGTCGGCGCGCCGGTGCCGCCGAGCAGCTTGCCGTTCTTCTTGACGACAAACAGCCCCATGCCGTCGACGGAGCCGTCAGCCCGTGCGACTCCGGGCGCGGCCGCCAGCTTCGGGACCAAGGACGCGGGTATGGTCCGGCTGTCGATGTTGATCGCTGCGGTGAGGCTGCCCTGGCTCAGCCCGGAGAGCCGGACTGTCGCGTCGGAGGTCGTCCCGCTGATGATGTTGTCGAAGCTCTTTCCCATCGTGTCGGTGAAGATCAACGACCCGGACAGGAATGCCACGCCCAGCACGATCGCGAAGGCGCTCAGGATCAGCCGCACCTTCCGCGCGAGCAGGTTGCGCAGCGTGACGCGCAGCATCAGGTGCCGCCCGGCGCTGGTGGCTGGAGCTGCGCCATGCGCTCGAGCACCGAGTCGGAGGTGGGCGAACGCAGCTCGTCGACGACGAGTCCATCGCGGAGAAAGATCACTCGATCGGTGTAGGACGCCGCGATCGGGTCATGGGTCACCATGACGATGGTCTGACCAAATTCGCTGACGCAACGGCGCAGGAACGTCAGAACCTCGGCGCTGGACGTCGAGTCCAGGTTGCCCGTCGGC
>JAWWPE010000206.1:0-6071 GCA_033850895.1 Nocardioidaceae bacterium
ACCCCGGACAAGACCGCTGCTGCGGTGGCCGCTCGCGCAGCGACCGATCAAGGCGTGCGCGACTCGCTCGAGCAGCTCGGCCGCGACCTCGGCACCGGACTCGCCACCCTGGCGACCGTCCTCGACCCTGAGGTCATCGTGCTCGGCGGCTATTTCGTGCCGCTCGGGGCATACCTCGTCCCGGCCGCCGCCGGTGTGCTCGCCGCCCGGCTGCCCTCGGCGGCGATGCATCTGCCGGAGATCCGCCTCAGCAGTCTGGGCATCCACGCCGCGGCCCTCGGAGCGGCCGAAGGTGCCCTTGCCGGTGTCTATGCCGGCAACCTGCCGGTCTAGCCCGCGAGAGCTTCCTCGACGTCGTGGCAGGCCGCGGCAAGGCAGGCGACCGGGTCGGCAAGAAGTGATGCGAACGCTAGCTCGGCCGCGCCGAGCAGCACCGAGTCGCCACCGAGACCCGGCAGGCATACTCGCACGAGCTCCCGCGGAGCCGTCAGTGCGTGTGACGCCAGCCCTTCCTCGACATCGTCGCTGACCAGCGGCAGCAGAGCGCGCAGATAACCACCCAGGACGATCACGCGCGGGTTCAGCAGGTTGACCGCGCTGGACAGTCCGCGACCCAGGTGCCGGCCGACCGCCTTCAGCTCCGGTGTCGCCTCACGTACGCCCTCGAGGAACTCCCCCAGTGCCGCCACGCGGTCGGCGGGGCAACCCACGGCGAGCGCGATGGCCGGAGCGCCGATCTCGGTCTCCCAGCACCCGCGGCTGCCGCAGTGGCACAGCTTGCCGTCGGGCAGGTACGGGAGGTGGCCGATCTCACCGGCATAGCCTCCAGCGCCCTCGAGCGGCACGCCGCCAACGATGATCCCGGCACCCACGCCGACTTCACCCGACAGGTAGACCAGGTCCGCGACGCCCATGCCGGCACCCCGTAGGTGTTCGGCCAGGGCGCCCAGATCGGCGTCATTGCCCAGGACCGGCCGGTCCAGGGTGGAGATTCGTTCGGCCAGGATCTCGGCGAACGGGACATCATGCCAGCCGAGGTTGGGCGCAAACCGTACGAGACCATCACTTTGACGGATGATGCCGGGCACCCCCACACCGATGCCGACCAGCGCCGAACCCTGGGGCACGTCCTTGACCACGAGCCGCATCAGCTCGACGACCGAGTCGCCGATCGCGTGAGGGTCGTGTGACGACGGGATCGGACCCGTCGCCCGCGCCTCGACGACTCCGCCGATGCTGACCCGCGCCACGGTCAGGCCGTCGACGCGTACGTCAGTGGCCAGCACGTATGCGCCGTTGCGCGCCCGGACATCGACCGACGGTCGACCCGCGCTGACGCGGGTCCCCGATGGCTTGACCTGTTCGGCCAGTCCCAACGTTTCCAGCTCGGCCACCAGTCCGGCGATCGTGCTGCGGTTGAGCCCCATCCGTGCGGTCAGCTCGGCGCGCGAGATGCGACCGGACCGATGCACGTGCCCAAGTACCGTCCCGAGATTGTGCTTGCGGACGTCCTCCTGGTTCGTACCGACGCCAGCGCGCCCGGCCGAGACCATGGGCTAGCCGAGACCTGTCGCCGAACGCCGCCTGCGGGAGATCGCGTCAACGCTGGCCGCGAGGAGCAGCACGGCACCCGTGACCACGAAGTTGAGGTAGGCCGCCTGCGCCAGCAGTCCGAGCCCGTTGACGATCGTGGCGATCACGAGGCCTCCGACGACGGCATCGCTGGCCTTGCCCCTGCCGCCGAAGAGGCTGGTGCCTCCGATGACCGCCGCACCGACCGCGTAGAGCAGCTCGTTGCCGCCCCCGGACGTGGTAGAGACCTTGCCGCCGTAGGAAGCTTCCACCACACCGCTGAGCACCGCCATCGACGAAGCGGCCAAGAAGACCGAGATGCGGATGCGGTCCACGTTGATGCCGGCACGACGAGCGGCTTCGGCGTTGCCACCGACGGCGTAGACGTGGCGACCCCACGTCGTACGACCCAGCGCGAACGTCCAGAACACCAGCAGGACGACGATGAGCGGAATGACGTACGGGACGCCCGAGATCGAGAAGTTGGGGTTGACGCTGCGGTTCTGGTTGAGCACGAAGACCGCCACCGCGAGCACCGCGGTCAAGGCGATGATCTGCGCAACCACGACCGCCAGAGGCTGGTGCTGCAGGCCCTTGGCGACCTTGCGCCGATGGCGCAACAGGCGCAGCGAGGCGAAGAGGACGATCACGATGACGGCCGCGATCCAGCCCCAGGCGACGCCCATGTTGTTGTTGGCGATACCGGCGATGACCGGCTGGTCGATACGAACCGAACCGCCCTCACCGATCAGCTTGAGGGTGACGCCTTGCAGTCCCAGGTAGAAGGCCAGCGTCACGACGAACGAGGGGACCCCCAGCTTCGCCACGAGCACGCCGATGATGAGCCCGATCACGGCACCGGAGATGACGCCGACGAGAACAGCAACGAACCAGGGCTGATCGTGCTTGACGATCAACAGGCCCATCACACAGGCGCCGACGCCGCCGGTGACACCGGCGGACAGGTCGATCTCACCCAGCAGCAGCACCAGGACGAGCGCCATCGCCAGGATGATGATGGAGCCCGACTGAGATGCCAGATTGGCCATGTTGAGGTTGGACAGGAAGCGGTCGTTGGCGATGCCGAAGACGATGAACAGCACGATGAGGCCGAGGATCGATGGCAACGCGCCCATGTCGCCGCCACGTACGCGGCTGATGTAGGCGCGTACAGACTCGCCGAGCGTGTTGGACTGCGTGAGGTCGGAGGCGAACCCCGCCTGTTCCGCGTCGGTGGTGATGTCAGTCATAAAAAGTCTCCGAGTCAGACCGAGGCGGCCGGCGTTGAAGGGCCGGCGACGTTGGCGGAACGGCCGGTGGTGATGAGCTCGACGACCTGCGTAGACGTGACGTCCTTGACCGCCACGTCGGCCGCGACGCGTCCGAGGTAGAGCGCCGTGATGCGGTCGGCCACCTCGAAGACGTCGGTCAGGTTGTGCGAGATGAGCAGCACGCCGACGCCCTGGTCGGCGAGGCGGCGTACGAGATCGAGGACCTGGCGGGTCTGGGCCACGCCCAGGGCCGCAGTCGGCTCGTCCAGCAGCACGACCTTGGACTTCCACAGCGCGGACTTGGCGATGGCCACCGTCTGGCGCTGGCCGCCCGACAGGCTGGCGACGCTCTGGCGTACGGACTTGACCGTGCGCACCGAGAGCGAGGCGAGCACTTCGCGAGCTCTCGACTCCATCGTGGTCTCGTCGAGCACGATGCCGCTCTTCTGCTCGCGACCGAGGAACATGTTCTCGACGATGTCGAGGTTCTCGCACAGCGCGAGGTCCTGGTAGACCACCTCGATGCCGAGTGCTGCGGCGTCCTTGGGGCTGTGCACAGTGACGGGCTTGCCGTCGAAGAGATAGTCGCCGGTGTCGGCGGGATGGATGCCAGCGATGGCCTTGACCAAGGTGGACTTGCCGGCGCCGTTGTCACCCACGAGAGCGGTGACCTGGCCGGGATAGATGGTGAGGTCGACGTCATGCAAGACGTGGGCGACACCGAAGCTCTTGTTGATTCCTCGCAGGGCGAGAAGTGGTGCATCGCTCATGGAGCGCCTCCAGAAAAGTGCTGACCGAGAAGATGTGACAGGCGGAGCGAGGGGTGTGACCCTCCGGACGAGTGCCGGAGGGTCACACCAACCCGACTAGCTGATACCAGCGGCGGCGCACTTCTTGGCGAACGCCGCGGTGCACACCTCCGAGGCCTTCAGGTCGCCCGACTTGATCGGCGCGTCGACATTGTCCTTGTTGATCAGGACGGGGTCGAGCAGGACCGACGGCACGTCACGGTTGCCCGTGTCGTCCCGCACAGTGCCGGTGGCTGCAGGCTTGTCGCCCTTCACCATGGCGACGGCCGCAGTGACGAGCGCGCCCGCCTGACCGGTTGCCGACTTCTGGATCGTCATGCACTGAGTGCCCGACAGGATGTTCTGCAGGCCCTCAGCCGTTGCGTCCTGACCAGTGACGGGGACCTTGCCGGCCAGACCGTTCTTCTTCAGGATCGAGATGACGCCACCAGCAAGACCATCGTTGGCGGCGTAGACGCCGTCAACCTTGCCCTTGACCTTGGTGTAGAGCTGCTCGAAGATCGTGACGGCCTTGTCGTTGTCCCAGTCCGGGACGGCCTGCTCGGCGACCTTCGTGTAGTTCTTGTCCTTGTCGAGCACGCTGTGCGCGCCCTTCGAGAACAACGTCGCGTTGTTGTCGGTCGGCGAACCATTCAGGTAGATGATGTTCGCCTTCTTCTCTCCAAGGCACTGCTGCAGGCCCTGGCCCTGTAGGGCGCCGACCTTGCTGTTGTCGTAGGAGATGTAGAGATCGGCCGAACCACCAAGGGTGAGGCGGTCGTAGTCGATCGTCTTGACGCCGGCCTTGGCGGCCTTGGCCTCAATGGCAGCGCCCGAGTCCGAGTCGAGGTTGACGATTGCGAGCACAGTCACGCCGTTGGCGATCATGCTGTCCGCGATGGTCTGCATCTTGGTGGCGTCGCCCAGAGCGTTCTGGACGTCGTACTTGACGCCGGCCTTCTTGAAGCCTGCGATCAGCGCGGGCTTGTCGGCAGCCTCCCACCGGGTCGATGACTTGGTGTCGGGCAGGATCACTCCGACCTTGCCCTTCGTGGCAGAACCACCGTCCTTGCCGCCACCTGAATCGCTGCTGCTGCCACAGGCACCGAGCGCGAAGGTCGCACTCAGAGCTGCCGCAAGTACCAGATTGCGTGTCCGCTTCACACAGACCGCCTCCTCATTCTCCAGTAGATGCGTCACACGATGGACACGAGTTGGACATCGCTACGCAATTGTTGTTTGGAACAACGTATAGGGTGATCGCCATCACGTCCAGCGCTTCGAACAACAAAACTCACTACGGTTTCGTGTCGGTCGAGCACAAGACAACAAAACGGGCACCGCCAGGATCGGCGGTGCCCGTGACCTGCGCTAAGCCTCAGTCGAGCAGGCTGCGAAGGACGTACGGCATGATGCCGCCGTTGCGGTAGTAGTTGGCCTCACCCGGTGTGTCGATGCGGACCACGGCGTCGAATTCGACACTTCCCGCCTTCACGTGGACGGTCTTCGGCGTCTCCCCATCGTTCAGCTTGGTGATGCCGGTGAAGTCGAACGTCTCCTCCCCCGTCAGCCCCAGCGACTCGGCGGTCTCGCCCTCCGGGTACTGCAGCGGGAGGACGCCCATGCCGATCAGGTTGGACCGGTGGATGCGCTCGTACGACTCGGCGATGACCACCTTGACGCCCAGGAGCGCGGTGCCCTTGGCGGCCCAGTCACGTGACGAGCCGGAGCCGTACTCCTTGCCCGACAGGACGACCAGCGGGACGCCAGCGGCCTGATAAGCCTCGGAAGCTTCGAACACCGAGGTGACGTCGCCCCCATCGATCAGGTTGCGGGTGAAGCCGCCCTCTGTGCCGGGCGCCATCTGGTTGCGCAGCCGGATGTTGGCGAAGGTGCCGCGGATCATCACCTCGTGGTTGCCGCGGCGAGATCCGTAGGAGTTGAAGTCCTTGGGCTCGATGCCGTGCTCGGAGAGGTACTTGCCGGCGGGGCTGTCCTTCTTGATCGCACCGGCCGGGCTGATGTGGTCGGTGGTCACCGAGTCGCCGAGCTTCAGGAGCACTCGTGCGCCGCTGACCTCCTCGACCGGTGACGGCTCGCGCTGCATGCCGTCGAAGTAGGGCGCCTTGCGGACGTATGTGGAGCTCTCGTCCCACTCGAAGACATCGCCGTCCGGCGTCGAGAGGTTCTGCCACTGCTCGACGCCCGCGAACACATCGGCGTACTCCCGGGTGAACGTCGCCGAGTCCATCGACGACGCGATGACGTCCTCGATCTCGGTCGGCGTCGGCCAGATGTCCTTCATGAACACGTCGTTGCCGTCGGCGTCCTGGCCCAGCGGGTCGTTGTAGAGGTCGACGTCCATCGAGCCGGCCAGCGCGTACGCGATGACCAGCGGCGGTGATGCGAGGTAGTTCATCTTGATGTCGGGGTTGATGCG
>JAWWPE010000285.1:0-6841 GCA_033850895.1 Nocardioidaceae bacterium
CAAGGAGACCAAGGAAGACCTGCTGGCAGAGCTGGGCCACCTCGAGCCCGTGCTCCGGCACCTGTCCGACACCGGCGAGTCCCTGGTGCCCGGACTCGTGTCGGCAGCGAGCTATCCGTTCCCGATCGAGGGTGCCGACACGATCAAGGGCGATTTCGCCAACGTGATCTTCAAGATGCAGATCAAGCTGACCCCGATCAGCGAAGGCGGCCTGATCCCGTCGACCCTGCAGGATGTCGTGCGGCTGTGCCGCTCGTTGCCGACCGCGCCGATCTGCTCGCCTGCGGGCGATGCGATCGACCAGCTCTGTTCTTTGCTCGGCTCGCTGCCGTTGTGTGACCAGAACAGCAGTGCTGCGGTGGCTGCCGCGCTCGAGAACGCCGAGAAGGGGGCCGGAGGTTCCAAGAACGCGCCAACGTCTCCGACCACACCCCCGTCATCAGCCGGCGGTGGGTCTGCCGGCAACGGCTCGAGCGGTGCCCTGGTCCAGCTCATCGGTGGTCTGCTCGGAGGGGGGAAGTCATGAGGCGCAGTACGAAGGTCCGACTCCTCGCATTCGTGCTCCTGAGCGTCGTCGGCGTCGTCTACGTCGGGGCGTCCTACCTCGGCGTGGCCAATCAGGTGCTCGGTCGTGGCTACACCGTGCACGTCCTGCTCCCGGACTCCGGCGGTCTCTATCAGGGCAGCGATGTCACCTATCGCGGTGTGCACATCGGCAAGGTCACCAAGATGGTCGTCAAGGGCGACGGGTTGCGCGTCGACGCAGCGATCGACGACGGCACGCGCATCCCGGCGGACTCACCGATCCGGATCCACAACCTCAGCGCGGTCGGTGAGCAGTACCTCGACTTCGAGCCGGGCTCCAAGCAGGGCAGACAGCTCAAGAACGGCGACACGGTCCGCGCCGACAAGGACAGCCTGCCGGTCGGCGAAGACGTGCTCCTCACGGATCTGAGCCGATTCGTCTCGAGCCTGGACGGCTCGGCGCTGAACACCGTCGTCAGCGAGCTGGGCGACATGTTCCGTGACAACGCCAATCCGCTGCGGTCGATGGTCAACAGCACCCACGAGTTCATCGAGGCCGCGCAGGAGAACGAGCCGGAGACCGTCGCGCTGCTCGACAACGCCAAGACCGTACTGGCGACCCAGCAGGACAACGCCGCAAACATCCAGTCATTCGCCCGCGACCTGGCCACGATCACCGGCACGCTCGCCAAGTCCGACGCCGATGTTCGCAAGATCCTGAACCGCGCAGGTCCGTCGGCCGATGAGCTGATCAAGCTCGTGCACACCCTGCGGACGGTGCTTCCGCCGTTCCTGACGCACTTCGTCAGCCTGAGCAAGGTGGTCGACGCACGACTTCCCGCTCTCGAGCAGCTGCTGGTGACGTTCCCCCGCCTGGTGGCCTCCGGTCCCACGGCCCTGACACCCCCCGACGGCAAGGGCCAGAAGTTCGGCCGAGTGAACCTCAACCTCAACGAGGCGATCCCCGCTTGCACCGACGGGTATCTTCCACCGGGACAGTGGCGACCCACGTCGGAGGAGAGTTTCGTGCCGTACTACCCGGCAGAGTGCAAGTCCGGCGCACCGATCGACATGCGAGGCATGAAGTACGCGCCTGACCCCATCGCACTGCCGAAGGGCCTGCGGTGAGTC
This sequence comes from Nocardioidaceae bacterium, assembly GCA_033850895.1. Taxonomy (GTDB): domain Bacteria; phylum Actinomycetota; class Actinomycetes; order Propionibacteriales; family Nocardioidaceae; genus Aeromicrobium. The sequence continues at coordinate 1,657 of JAWWPE010000285.1, forward strand.
GGACGTCTCTGATCCGCGCCGCCTTGGCACTGATCCTGGCCGCACTGTGCGCGTGGCTCGTGCTGTTCGCCGTGCAAGGCAGCGAGGCGGCGCCCGGCCGTACACAGACCGAGCAGAAGGCCCACGAGTACGCCGACATCACTCGTGCCGCCAAGGCCGAGACGCTGGCGTTCCTCGCGGTCGACTACACCAAGATGGACGAGTTGACCCAGCGCGTACTGAGTGGTGCGACCGGGACGTTCCACACCCAGTACAAATCGTCGCTGAAGTCGCTGAAGTCGGCCGCGACGAGCCAGAAATCGGTGTCCAAGGGGAGTATCGACGAGGTCGGTCTCAGCGAGGTCGACAGCGACTCCGCCACCGTGTTCGTCGCTGCGTCGAGCAAGGTGAAGAACACCGAAACCAAGGGCAAGTTCCAGGACCGCTCCTGGCGGATCAAGCTGACCATGTCCAAGCACGGCGGCGACTGGCTGGTCTCCCAACTCGAGTTCGTGAGCTGACCGATGGCGAAGCTGAAGCGCGACGAGCGGGTATGCCCGTTCTGCGGGGAACACATCAAGGCGGTCGCCATCCGGTGCCGGTTCTGTCACTCCGACGTGATCCCGCTGGTCGAGCCGGAGACCCAGCCGGCACCGGTCGCACCGACCAAGACGACGCCGACCAAGACGGCGCCGGTCGCGCCGACCAAGACGGCGGCGACCAAGAAGACGGCCGCCACCAAGAGGGCAGCCCCACCGGAGCCCGCGCCGGCGCCGGACACCGGGGTCGTCACGGAAGCGCCGACCCGAACGATCCCGACCGCGGCCGGGACCTGGGCCTGGGTGCAGCAGAACCTCACCCTGGTGCTGGCCGCCCTCGTGGTGCTGGCTGCCGTTGGCGTCGGGTTCAGCTGGTGGCACTCCGACAAGGGCTCGTCGTCGACGGCGCCCAGCGGCGTGCTGGTTGGCGAGGATGCCCGCACCGAGGTTCTGGTGTCCGCCGCCGATCTGACCCAGCGGACGCTGTCCTACAGCTACAAGACCCTCGCGAACGACATGGAGGTCGCCCGCGCCCGGATGACGCCGTCGTTCCGCAAGCAGTACGACTCGACGATGGCCCAGGTGCGTGCCAACACGACCAAGAACAAGATCACCCTGGCGGCGACCGCGGCGTCGACCGCGATCATCGACGCGACCGAGCACAAGGCCAAGGTGCTGGTGTTCGTCAACCAGACGACCTCGGCCGGCACCGGCAAGAAGCAGGACCAGCAGCTCAGCCGCAACAGCCTGGTGGTGACGTTGACCCGGGGCGATGGCGACTGGGCCATATCCAAACTCACGGCGCTGGGTTAGACTAGAACACGTTCTAGTTCTCGATCCCCAGAAGCGAGGAGCGGATCTCCGATGGCAAAAGTTGAGGTCGACTTCGATGCGTGCGAGGCCAACGCCTTGTGCGAGGCGATGGCGCCGGACGTGTTCTTCGTCGATGACGACGACTTCCTGCAGGTCGAGGACCCGACGGTCACCGACGAGAATCGTGATCGTGTGCAGCGGGCCGTTGCGGTGTGCCCCAAGTCGGCGCTGCGCATCGTGGAGGACGCCGAGTGAGCCCTACATCCCTCGACGGCCGGGTAGCGGTCGTCACGGGTGCCGGCGCGGGACTCGGCCGTGCCGAAGCGGTAGCGCTGGCCCGAGCCGGCGCGCGCGTCGTACTGAACGATCTGCCCGGCGCAGCCGATGAGGCCGCCGACGAGATCAAGGCACTCGGCACCGAGGTTGCCCTCGCCCCCGGCGATGTCGGCGAACGATCCACGGCCGACCTGATCATGCAGACGGCGCTCGAGTCCTTCGGCTCGCTCGACATCGTCGTCAACAACGCCGGCGTCACGCGCGACAAGATGCTCTTCAACATGTCGGACGAGGAGTTCGACCTCGTGCTTCGGATCCATCTGCGTGGCCACTTCCTGCTCAGCCGCAATGCCGCTGCGCACTGGCGCCAGGTCGCCAAGGAGTCCGGCGGCACGGTCGATGCGAGCGTCATCAACACCGCGTCCGAGGCGTTCCTCACCGGGTCACCAGGTCAGGCCAACTACGCCGCGGCCAAGGCCGGCATCACCGCCCTGACCCTGTCCACCGCGCGAGGGCTGGGACGCATCGGCGTACGTGCCAACGCGATCTGCCCGCGAGCGCGCACCGCGATGACCGCCGCCGTCTTCGGCGCCGACGAGTCCGGCAAGTCGATCGACCCCTACAGCGCCGATCACGTCGCGCCGCTGGTCGCCTACCTTGCCTCACCCGCTGCGGAGCGCATCACTGGTCAGGTCTTCGTGGTCTACGGCGGGATGGTCGCGTTGCTGGCCGCACCCGTCGTCGAGCAACGTTTCGACACCGAGGGTGACATCTGGTCCACCGAGGAGCTCGACCGTACGCTCGGCGGCTTCTTCGCCGACCGGGACCCGGACGTCTCGTTCGCGGCCGACTCCATCCTTTCGCTCTGACCACCCGTACTTTCTAGGAGAATCACATGACACGTCTCATGGGCAAGCGCGCCATCATCACCGGTGGCGCCCAAGGTCAGGGCGCGGCCATCGCGCGGCACTTCGTCCGCGAAGGCGCCTCGGTCGTCATCGCGGATGTCGCCGACGACGCCGGCAAGGTTCTCGCGGACGAGTTCGGGGACGCGGCGTTCTTCAGCCACCTCGACGTCAGTGATCCCGACTCGTGGACCGCCGTCGTCAAGGATGCCGAGGCCAGCCTCGGCGGGCACGTCAACGTGCTCGTCAACAACGCCGGCATCCTGCGCTTCGGGGAGGTCGACTCCATGCCGTTGGACGACTTCGAGCTGGTCATCAACGTCAACATGAAGGGCTGCTTCTTCGGTATGCGCGCGGTCGCCCCGGCCATGAAGGCGGCCCAGCAGGGATCGATCATCAACTGCTCGTCGGTCGAGGGGCTGGCCGGCATGTCCTCGCTGACCGCGTACGCCGGCACCAAGTTCGCGATCCGCGGCATGACGAAGTCCGCAGCGATCGAGCTCGGCGCCTACAACGTTCGGGTCAACTCTGTGCATCCCGGCATGATCGACACCCCGATGACCCAGGTGCACGGGGGCGACGCTGCGATGCAGTGGGGCGCCACCCGCATCCCGCTCGAGCGGGTGGGAACGCCCGAGGACATCGCCCCGTTGTACGTGTACCTCGCCAGCGACGAGAGCGGATACACCACAGGTGGCGAGTTCGCGGTCGACGGCGGCGTGACGGCATCGCATACGTTCTATCCCGGTAACAGCGGAAAGAATTCCGGGCGTTGAGGTGATGGAGGCCTCAGTCAAATGATTTCCACAATGACCACTGGTCGCGAGACAATTGGAAGTTCAGCCCACCAGCGCTGAACCGTGTTCAACCACAACGGAGGCGTCCTGTGCGCATCGCATTCATGTCGTACCGCAGCAAGCCGCACTGCGGCGGCCAAGGCGTGTACCTCCGCCACCTCAGCCGGGAGCTGGTGGCGCTCGGCCACACCGTCGAGGTCTACTCCGGCCAGCCCTATCCGGAGCTCGACGAAGGAGTCACGCTGCACAAGGTGCCCTCGCTCGACCTCTATCGCGAACCCGACCCGTTCCGCACGCCCCGGCCCAAGGAGTTCCGCGACCTCATCGACGTCGAGGAAGTCCTGACGATGTGGACCGCCGGCTTCCCCGAGCCCAAGACGTTCAGCAAGCGCGCGGCCCGGTTGATGAAGGACCGGGTCGGCGACTTCGACATCGTCCACGACAACCAGACGCTCGGCTCGGGCATGCTCGACATCGCGGAGATGGGCTTCCCGCTGATCACGACGATTCACCACCCGATCACGTTCGACCGCCGCATCGATCTCGCCAGTGCACCGCTTCGCAAGAAGCTCAGCACCCGACGCTGGTACGGCTTCCTGCGCATGCAGAAGCGCGTCGCCAAGCAGCTCACCAAGATTCTCACCGTCTCCGAGTCCAGCCGGCGCGACATCATCGCCGACTTCGGCGTCGACCCGTCCGTGCTCGAGGTCATCACCCTCGGCGTGGACGACGTGTTCGTACCCCCGACGGCTCCGCGGGTGCCCGGTCGCATCGTCGCCATGGCCAGCGCGGACGCCCCCATGAAGGGCATCGCCACGCTCCTCGAGGCGTTCGCCAAGCTGCGCACCGAGCGCGATCTCGAGCTGATGCTCGTCACGACCCTCAAGGCCGGCGGACGCACCGAGAAGCTCATCGACGATCTCGGCATCGCCGAGCATGTGCGATTCGTCAACGGCATCAGCGACTCCGAGCTCGTTGACGTGATGGGCTCGGCCGAGCTGGCCTGCGTGCCCTCGTTGTATGAAGGTTTCTCGTTGCCGACCGCCGAGCTGATGGCCTGTGCCACGCCACTGGTGGTCAGCCGGGCCGGCGCCATCCCCGAGGTCGTCGGCGATGACGGCGTCTGCGCAACAATGGTGACCCCGGGTGACGTCGGAGAGCTCGAGGCCGCGATCGCCGAGCTGCTGGACGACCCCGGACGCCGAGCTGCGATGGGCAAGGCCGGCCGCGAGCGGGTGCTCGAGAAGTTCAGCTGGGGTGCCGTGGCCAAGGCCACAGCTGCCGCCTACGAAGAAGTGATCGCCGCCCACGCAGCGAAGAACACCGCACAAGGAAAGAAGAACGACGATGCTGACAATTGATTTCGACCGGCTGGGGCTGCTGCCCGGCGACCGGGCCATCGACGTGGGTGCGGGCGCGGGGCGCCACTCCTTCGAGATGTACCGCCGTGGCGCCGATGTCATCGCGTTCGACCAGGACGCCGACGAGCTGGCCAATGTGCTCGACCTGTTCGGCGCCATGAAAGAGGCCGGTGAGGTCCCGGAGGGAGCGTCGGCCGACATCAAGGAGGGCGACGCGCTGGCTCTGCCATTCGCCGACGGTGAGTTCGACCGGGTCGTGGCTTCGGAGATCCTCGAGCACATCCCGGCCGACATCCAGGCGATCGACGAGCTCGTACGCGTCCTGCGTCCGGGTGGCACGATGGCCATCACGGTGCCCCGCTGGCTGCCCGAGATCGTGTGCTGGAAGCTGTCCGACGACTACCACAACACGCCGGGTGGTCACATCCGGATCTACTCCGACACCGAGCTGATCGGCAAGCTCGGGAACGCCGGCATGATCTTCGAGGGCATCGACTACGCGCACGGCCTGCACT
>JAWWPE010000317.1:0-10106 GCA_033850895.1 Nocardioidaceae bacterium
AGGACAGCAGCTCGGCCGGCTGGATGAGAGTCTCCACGTCGCCAGCCTAGACACAGCGAGACGCCACCCCCGGGCGTACCGGAGATGGCGTCCCTGAGCTGAAGGTCAGGCGCTGTAGGAGCGGCTGCGGCCGGAGCCACCTCCGCTGCGACGACGTCCGCCGCCACCGCCACGGTTCTGGCCGCCGTTGCCCTGCGGGCGACCGCCACCGTTGCCGCGGTAGCCACCCTGGGTGGAACGCGACCTGTTCTGGTTGCCGCCATTGCTCGGCGTACGAGCACCGGCGCGAACCGACGACATGTGCGGAGCATCCTTGCCAGCACCCGAGAGTGAGGCAGCCGTCATCGGCGAGGGCGCAGTGCGGGCATCGTGGTGACGAGCCGTGACACCGGCCTTGTTCTGCAGCGCCATGACGTCGCGCAGAGCCTCGGGCGTCGTCATCGTGACAACGGCACCGGACTCACCTGCGCGAGCCGTGCGACCCGAGCGGTGCTGATAGGCCTTGTGCTCGGCCGGAGCGTCATAGTGCACGACCAGGCCGATGCCGTCGACGTGGATGCCGCGGGCGGCGACATCGGTGGCAACGATGACACTGGCCGTGCCGTTGCTGAACGCGGCGAGGTTGCGCTCGCGGTGACGCTGCGAGAGGTCACCGTGCATGTCGACGGCGGTGATGCCGTTGAGCGTGAGCTGCTTGGCGAGGCGCATCGCACCACGACGGGTGCGGGTGAAGACGATGCTGCGCGGGTTGGCGCGCAACAGGTCGAAGGCGGCCTTCGACTTCTCGGTGGCGGCGCTGACCAGGACGTGGTGCTCCATCGTCTCGATCTCACCGCCCTCGGTGTCGAGCTCGTGCAGGGTGTGCTGCGGGAGGTGGCGCTTGACCAGACGGTTGACGTCACCATCGAGGGTCGCCGAGAGCAGCAGACGCTGGCTGTGCGCCGGCGTCTTGGCCAAGATGGCGTCGATCGGCTTGTAGAAGCCGAGGTCGCACAGGTGGTCGGCTTCGTCGAGCACGGTGATCTCGATGTCGTCGAGCGTCATGCAGCGACGGTCGAGCAGATCGGTCAGCCGGCCTGGAGTGGCGATGACGACGTCGACGCCGTTGCGGAGCGTGCTGATCTGCTTGTTGATCGGCACTCCGCCGTACACCGTGGTGAGGCGCAGGCCCATCTTCTGCGCGAGCGGCTCCATGGCCGTACGCACCTGGGTGGCCAGCTCACGGGTGGGCAGCAGGATCAGCGCACGCGGCGCCTTGGACCGGCTGGTCTTGCCGGCGAGGCGCGCGAGCACCGGGATGCCGAACGCCAGGGTCTTGCCGGAGCCCGTGCGGGCGCGGCCCAGCACGTTGCGACCCTCGAGCGCGTCGGGGATCACCACGCGCTGGACAGGAGTGGGGTTGACGATTTCCTGCCGCGCCAGTGCGGACACCAGCGGGGCGGGGATGTTGAGGGAGGAAAAGGTGACAGGCACAGGCGTGCCGACAGCGTTGTTCACAGAGAAAAACTCACAGACGTTTCGGGATGATTGCCCGAAATCCATTTCACGCGGGATCGCGCTACTTCGTCGGGCAGAACTGCGTCAGATGTGACGCGTTCACGTACTCACATACTAGCAGTCGGGTGCCGCGGCCAACGAATCCTGTGACCGCGCTCTCAGTTCGCCAGCAGGTCGGCGTAGTCGGGGTGCTTGTCGATGTACCGCTTCACGTACGGGCAGGTGGCGACGACCTTCTTGCCCCTCACCCGTACGTCGTCGAGAGCGGCGGTGACCAGCTCAGAGGCCAGGCCCTGACCCTCGAACTGATCGAAGATCACCGTGTGCGGAAACGTGACGACGTCGCCGTCCTCGATCGCCTGGGTGTAGCCGGCGAGGATCCCGTCGACGGCGATCTCGTAGCGCTGCTCGTCCTCGTTGTGCGTGATGTTGTTGCCCATGCCGTCGTCAACGCCTAACTGAGAGTCAGAATTCCGAGCACGCCCACTGCGATCGCCAGGGTCAGCGAGATGCCGATCAGGATCGCGTGGACCCGCAGGAACATCGTGGGTTTGCCCTCGGCGTCACGTGCACGGTCGTCCTTCGCGATACGGCGCAGGAACGGCGGCCAGATGACGAAGTTCCAGATCGCTGCGACGAGCAGCAGCAATGACCAGGCGGCGGGAAGGTGCATGGTGTCAGTCTGTCAGCCGGCGGCTGTCAGCCGGCAGCCGCGGCCAGCTCCCGGCGGACCCTGCGACGATCGAGCAGCACCGCCCGGATAGCTCGTCGTACCGGCCGCCTGAGCTTCCAGTGCGCACCCAGCAGCAGGTCGGCCTCGTCGGGGTTGAACCGCGCGTGACCTCCCCACGAATACAGCGTCATCTCCCCGACGTGGATCCGATCGCCGCAGTCGTAGAAGTCGATCCGCACGTGGTCGAGTCCGCGGCCCAGCTCCTCGGCCACCCGGATCATGTCGTCGAGCCGTTCGGGCCGGGCGAACTCGCGGTCCACGCGGCGGCTGAAGTACCAGTCGAGCTGCTTCCAGTCCGGGGTGTGAAATGCACCGTTGCGGACCTGGCCGTCCTCGATGAAGACCGTGTTGATGACCGCGACCTTGCCGTCGAACACGAACATTCGCCGCTCGTCGGGTCGCCCGCCCGACGGCCCGTGGAGCATCCGCTCGACCATGAGTCTCGGCGGCACCGGGACGTAGCCCGGCTCATCGGTGCGGACGCCATACGTCTGGGACATCCATTTCGCGGTGCGCTTGGTCAGCTCCCGCACCTTGACGTCGCGGTGGTCGTTGACGATCGCGACGTGGCCGCTGGCGTGACTGCTCTTGACGACATACGGCGGCTCGAAGTCGTCGAACGGGATCCGAGCGGTGGGGCCGCCGGACCAGAGCATGGGCACCACGAACTCCTCGCCGACTCGCGACCGGATGTAGTCGCGTACGGCGAGCTTGTCGCTCAGGATGCCGAACAGCGGGTTCATGTCGAACGCCTTGCGCCACTGGATCTTCTCGGTGTACCGCCGCGGGGCGAGGAGACGCAACGGCCGCTCGTGCTTGGCCCGATAGGCCGTCCGGATCCTGCGGACCGCAGCCCACCACTCGGCCAGGCGAGCGGGGTGTGACGACAGCCGGTGCGCGTGAACGCTCGAGCTGGCCGGTTGCGGCATCGGGGAAAGTCGGTGCATTTGCCGCCAAAATATCAGCGTCGGGCGGCGACCGTGACGACAACCGATGACGCGAGGAACAAACTCGCGCTCCGCGCGTTAACATCCGGCATGACCCGCGGGCGGCTGCATCCGGCTTGGCTGGTGGCGGCCACGGCGTTCGTCGCCCTGGTTGGCGCGGCCGGGTTCCGCGCGGCGCCGGGGGCGTTGTTCGTGCCGTTGCACGAAGAGTTCGGCTGGTCGACCAGCGTCATGTCCCTGGCGGTGAGCCTCAACTTGTTGCTGTACGGGCTGACCGCTCCGTTCGCCGCGGCGTTGATGGACAAGTTCGGCATCCGCACGGTCACGACGGTGGCGTTGCTGATGGTCTCGCTGGGCAGCGGGTTGACGGTGTTCATGACCGAGTCGTTCCAGCTGCTGATCACCTGGGGCGTGCTGATCGGTCTCGGCACGGGCTCGATGGCGATGGTGTTCGCCGCGACGATCGCCAATCGCTGGTTCGTCGAGCGGCGGGGTCTGGTGATGGGCATCCTCACCGCCGGGGGCGCGACCGGCCAGCTGGTGTTTCTGCCGATCGTGGCTGCGCTCGCGGAGTCGGTCGGCTGGCGCACCGCGTCATTGGTCATCGCCGGATCGGCCCTCGCCGTGGTGCCCCTGGTCATCCGGTTCATCGGCGACTTCCCCGAAGATCGGCAGCTCACTCCGTACGGCGCGGCCGACGACTGGGTACCGCCGGCCCGCGAGACCGGCGGATCGGCCAAGCGAGCGATCGATGCCCTTCGCTGGGCCGCCCACTATCCGTCGTTCTGGGCGCTCGCCGCAGCGTTCGCGATCTGCGGCGCGACGACAAACGGCCTGGTCGGCATCCACTTCATCCCCGCAGCCCACGACCACGGCCTCCCCGAGACCACGGCCGCGGGCTTGCTGGCCGTGGTCGGCATCTTCGACATCGCTGGCACGATCGCGTCGGGTTGGTTCACCGATCGCTACGACCCGCGTATCCTGCTGGTCGCCTACTACGCGTTCCGCGGGGTCGGCCTGGTGCTGCTGCCGTCGCTGCTCGCCCAGTCCGTACGCCCGAGCATCGTGCTGTTCGTCATCATCTACGGACTCGACTGGGTCGCCACCGTGCCGCCGACCGTCGCACTCTGCCGGGAGATTTTCGGGGAGCGCGGCACGATCGTGTTCGGCTGGGTATTCGCGTCGCACCAGATCGGCGCGGCCATCGCGGCGTTCGTCGCCGGCGTCATCCGGGACTCCACCGGCAGCTACACGTTGGCCTGGGTGGGTGGCGCGGGGTTGTGCGCGATCGCTGCCCTGCTGTCGTGGATCATCGGCTCGGCCGACACCCGCGAGAGCAAGCGCCGGATGCTCGCACCCGTCCCGATGTGAGTCACCCGCGGAGGTAGGTCAGCACGGCCGTCACTCTGCGGTCGCTGTCGTCGCCGAGGTCGAGCTTGGCGAAGATGCTGCCGACGTGTTTGCGAACGGCCGCCTCACTGACGAACAATGCCGACGCGATCGATCCGTTCGTACGCCCTTCGGCCATCAGCCCGAGCACTTCACGTTCACGGGCGGTGAGAGCTGACAACGGCCCGTCATCGCCGCGGCGCGCGAGCAGCTGGCGTACGACCTCGGGGTCGACCACGGTCTCGCCGTTGACGACCTGGTCGAGACTGGCCAGGAAGTCGGCGACCCGGCCGACCCGGTCCTTCAGCAGATAACCGATGCCCGCCGTGCCGGCCGAGTCCATCAACGCCGGGAGGTAGGCGTCCGCGACGTACTGCGACAGCACCAGGATCGGCAGCTGCGGGTGGTCGCGGCGGATCTCGGCGGCGGCGCGGAGACCTTCGTCGGAGTGGCCGGGCGGCATACGCACGTCGGTGATGACCACATTGGGAAGGTCGGCGCGGACCGCGGCGATCAGCTCGTCGGCGTTCGTGGCGGTCGCGACGACCTGGTGCCCCGCGTGTTCGAGGATGCCGACGAGCCCCTCACGGAGCAGCGCGGAGTCCTCGGCGAGCACGACCCTCAGGGCTCGGTCCGCCATGGGCACTCCATCCTCAGCTCCGTCGGTCCGCCGTCCGGGCTCGTGACGACCAGCGTGCCACCCCACGCATCCAGGCGGGTGAGCAGACCCGACAGTCCGGTGCCCGCGCCAACCACCGCGCCACCGTTGCCGTCATCGCTGACCACCAGGACCAATGAGTCGTCGCGGCGCCAGCCGGTGATCGAGGCGCTCATCGCGTTGGCGTGCTTGGCCACATTGGCCAGACCCTCGCTTGCGACGAAGTACGCCGCGGCCTCCACCTGAGCAGGCGGGCGGTCGGCGAGGGTGATGTCGACGCGTACGGGCAACGGCATCCGGTCGGCCACCTCCCGGACGGCCGCGGCCAGCCCCAGATCGGTCAGCACCCTGGGGTGCACACCGCGTACGACCTCGCGCAGGTCGGCGAGCGCGGCCTCAGCCTCGCCGTGTGCCTGACGTACTAGGGCGAGACCGGCCCCGTCTGGCACCTCGAGCTCGGCCCGGCCGAGGAGCATCGTCAGCGCCACCATCCGCTGCTGCACTCCGTCATGGAGATCGCGCTCGATGCGCTTGCGTTCGGTTTCGAACGCATCGACCAGCTGGAGACGCGACTGGCGCAGCTCGGTGACCCTGGCCTCGAGCTCCTCCTCGCGGGGGCTCAACAGGATGCGGGCCAGCGACGACTGTGCCGCGGCGAGGGCGGTCAGGATGTAGGCCCCGAGGACGTAGCTCACCGGCGTGGCGATGATCGCGAACGGCAGCGCCTCGCGGGTGGTGTCGAGCTGCCACCACAGCATGCCGACCGTGTCGTAGTGGGCGAGCAGCGGCGAGATCGCCGAGACCACGACGGTGGCCACCACCACCATGACCACGACGGCGTCGACCAGCCACAGCACGAGCGCCAGCAGCACCGAGTAGCCCAGCGCGCGCCACGAACCGGGATCCGTCGGACGCTTCCACCACCTCTGCGGCTCGGTTTCGGGGAACAGCGCCGGGATGCGCTCGGCCATCAGACCGAGGCGCCGCCGCTCGACGACGGCGATCCGCGCACCGAGCGCCGGGGCGGCGCCCAGGATGAACAGCCCGATGACCAGCGGGATCGTCACCGTCCCGACGGCGATGGTGATCAGGAAGGCCACCAACGCGAGGAGCCCGACGAAGACCGCGGTGAACAGATAGGCCAGCGATCGCCACGGCCAGGCCGAGGTGACGAACCTCAGCGGGTTGCCGCCGAGTGCGGACCACACGTGCTGGGGACGACTCACCCCGCCAGCGTAGGGCGACCGGCGACGGGCGTCTGTGACCTCAGCGCTACTCGCGACCTATCTCCGGCGCTACCTCAACTGTGGCGCGCAGGCCAGAGACTCAGCGCCGCCCAAACGGTTGCCTTGAGGACATGACAATCCTCAGCTCCCAGCCCGCCGGCACCGCCCCGGTCGCGGTCGCCAACGCCGTCACGCTCGACGGGGTCACCAAGACGTACTCCTCGAAGGCCGGCAAGGTCGACGCCCTTCGCAACGTCACGCATACCTTTCCCTCCTCGACGTTCACGGCCGTCATGGGTGCGTCGGGCTCTGGCAAGTCGACCCTGCTGCAGTGTGCCGCAGGGCTCGACCGGCCGACCAAGGGGCACGTGCTGATCGGCGACACCGAGCTCGGCAGGCTCAACGAGGTCGAGCTGACGAAGCTGCGCCGCTCGACGATGGGCTTCGTCTTCCAGTCCTACAACCTGCTCCAGGCGCTCACGGTTTTCGACAACGTGGCACTGCCCCTGCGGCTGGCCGGTGAGCGACCCGGTCGTTCCCGGGTGCTCGGGACCCTCGCCCAGGTCGGGCTCGAGGGCATGCACCGGAGGCGACCGGCTGAGCTGTCCGGTGGCCAGCAGCAGCGCGTCTCGATCGCCCGCGCCCTGATCGCCCGGCCTCAGGTCATCTTCGCGGACGAACCCACCGGCGCCCTCGACCGTACGACCAGCCGGCAGGTCCTCGAGCTGCTGCGCAACGTCGTCGACGCCGAGGGCCAGACCATCGCGATGGTGACCCACGACCCGTTGGCCGCGTCGTACGCCCACTCGGTGATCTTCCTGGCCGACGGTGAGATCGTCGGTCATCTCGAACGCGGCACCGCATCGCAGATCGCCCAGAAGATGAACGAGCTCGAACGATGATGCTCCTCGATCTCAGCCGCCACACGGTCCGCCGCAACTGGGCTCCGTACGTGGGCTCTTTCGTCGCGCTGTTCCTCGGCGTCACGCTCATCGGCCTGACCGTCGAGATGATCAGCGCCGCCACTCGCTACGGCGCCACCCTGCCGGCCGGCGACGACGCCGACCGGCAGAAGGTCGAGGACCTGACGTCCCTGTTCGGGACGGCGTCGGGATTCTCCGGTTTCATCGCGATCTTCGTCGTGGCCAGCACGTTCTCGTTCGTGGTCTCCTCGCGGCGGCGCGAGATCGGCCTGCTGCGGCTGGTCGGGGCCACTCCTCGCCAGGTGCGACGCATGATCCTGGGCGAGTCGCTCATCGTCGCCACGGTCGCTTCGGTGGGCGGGACCCTGTTCGCGCACCTGCTGAGTCCCGCGATGCTGTGGCTTGCCGCCGATCGGGGTGTCACGCCCGTACGCCTGGCCACCCCCGCGTATTGGCTCAACCTCGTGATCGCCGCTCCGATCGGCATACTCGTCGCCCTGATCGGTGCCCGCGCTGCGGCGCGGCGAGCGTCGAAGATCTCGCCGATCGACTCCATGCGGGAAGCGGCCGTCGATCGTCGTCGGCTCGGCTTCTGGCGCATCCTGTTCGGCACCCTGTTCCTCGCGGGGTCGCTCACCATGCTGGTCCTGATGGGCTCGATCAACGGCGAGATCACCTTGGTGTTGGGGATCTTTGCGCCGGAGATGCTGGTCATCTCGGCGGTCTGCTTCGGGCCCGTGGTGTTCCCGGCGTTTGCTCGGCTGGTCGCCTGGCCGTTGATGCGTCGCGGCGACGTCTCGATCAGGATGGCCCGCGACAATGTGGCCGCTGCCGGCAAGATGACCGCATCACTGGCCGCCCCTACCCTCGCCATCTCGGCGATCGCCGGCTCGTTGATCGTGACGCTCGGTATCGCCGCCGACTACGACCACGCGGTGAGCTCCGCACATCTGCGCGCGCCTGCGGTCGTACAGACTCACGGTGATGCGGCTGCGGTCGACGCGCTCCGGCATTCGTCTTCAGCACGCACGGTCGACGCCGGCGTCCCGCTCGGCCTCACGATGATCGACAGCGAAGGTGAGCGGGAGCTCGAGGACGCGCAGGCCATCGATGTCAGCGACGCGATCGCAGCGCGTACGCTCACCGCGAAGCGCGGCTCGCTCACCAACTTCCACGGCAATGTCATCGCGCTGTCAGACGACTACATCTTCGACTCCGGATACCACTTCGGGCAGCGCATCAAGGTCGCGTTCAAGGGCGAGAAGCCGATCCGGGTCAAGGTCGTGGCGATCGTACGGGCGGCGCCGTCCCTGCAACCCGAGCTGCTCGTGCCATCAGACCTGGCTCGCGCGCACGGCGTACGCGGTGTGGCCGACAGCGTCTTCGTCGTGCCGGCGGCCGGTGTCTCGCATCCGGTGGCAGCTTTGAATCGCGAGCTGGCGGGCACTCCTGCCCGGGCGGAGTCGGCGACGGCGTGGCTCGATCAGGCCGATCACGACACGCGCAAGAACAACCAGCTCGGCCTGTGGGTGATCCTCGGCCCGGCCGGCTTCTACTCGGCCCTGGCGATCGCGAACACCTTGCTGATGGGCAGCCTGCAACGCCGACGCGAGTTCGTCGCGACGTTGCTGATCGGCGCCACGAAGCGGCAGCTCCGCCGGATGGTCTTGTGGGAGTCGGCCCTCGTCACGGCGGCTGCCCTCACGATGGGCGCGATCATCACCGCGACGGTCGGCGTGCTGATCCGCGGTTCGCTCAGCGACGGGCTCACCTCGATGCCGGTCCACGTCCCGTGGATGAGCCTTGGCATCATCGGCGCCACCTGCCTGGTCGTCTCCGCGGCGGCCGCCCTGGCTCCGACGTCCTCGATGCTCCGGCACGTACACCCGTCGCAGGCGGCGGACTAGGCGTCAGCGTTTGGCGATGCGGTAGCCACCGAGGCCCGCGAGCACCATCGTCCCGAGCCACACGAGCCCGTACCCGCCGGCCATCCGCCGCGTGACGATGTAGAACGACTTGGGCGTCGCGACGCCGATCGTCGCGAAGGAGAAGCCACGCCAATGATCGGTCTGAACGATCACGAGACCACCGACGATCAGGACGACCGCAAGGATGAGCCAAGCCCTCTGCGTACGCATTGCCGAACACTAACGGCCGCACCCGGCGGACTAGGACGTGACGGAACGTCTCGTCGAGAGCCGGTGGCCGGCGACCCCGGCAGCGAGGAGGGTGCCGAGCCACATCAGCCCGTATCCGATGAGCTCCTGAGTGGTCACCAGTCGAGCGCCGTCGAACGCGATGGAGACCTCGGAGGAGTACGCCTTGCCGCCGTCGGCGTCGCCCATCGAGTAGCCGGTGAAACCCTGCGGGTGGAACAGAACGAGGCCCAGGCCGATCACACACAGCAGCCCGGCAGCGACGAGCAGATTTCGCGTGGAAGACATCCCGCAAGTCTGCGGTAGATCCGCCGCTGCTCGTGGAAGAACATGCAGGCGAGGGCCTACGCAGCTTCGCTTTGGTCCGACTCTTTCCAAGCCGCTCGACGCATCAGCACGATCTTGATCAGATAGAGCGATCCAATGATCCAAGCAAGCGGGACGGCTTGGACCACCGCGGTCTCGACGTGCCAGTTCATGTTCGTCGGAGTGAGGAGCCCGTCGACCGCCTCAGTCACGAAGAAGCCGGGAATGGCGATCGCAGCCAAGGCGAGGACAAGCGTCGCCGTGTCCCGTG
>JAWWPE010000334.1:0-3268 GCA_033850895.1 Nocardioidaceae bacterium
TGGCGGCAGTCGACGGATCCCGCGACCGCTACAGCCTGTTCGCCGCGTCGAATTCCGCTGGCATAGGGTGGTGCCAAGCAGTACGCGCCATCCGTAGGGCGCGTCATACCGAACAGAGGTGCCACCCATGTCCGAGCTCCAGATCGTCGTCGACGCAACCGAGCAGATCGTCGACACCGGCACGAAGGCTTGGCAGCTGTTCGCCGAAAACCCCGAGATCATCGCCGCTCGAATCAACGGTGAGCTGCGCGACCTGGCGTACGAGCTGGCGCCCGGCGACCAGGTCGAAGGCGTCGCGATCGACACCAAGGACGGGCGCGACATCCTGCGGCACTCGACTGCGCACGTCATGGCCCAAGCCGTCCAGGAGCTGTTTCCCGACGCCAAGCTCGGCATCGGCCCCCCGATCACCGACGGCTTCTACTACGACTTCGACGTCGAAGAGCCATTCGTGCCCGAGGACCTGGAGAAGATCGAGTCGCGGATGCGCAAGATCATCAAGGAGGGCCAGAAGTTCGACCGGCGCGAGATCAGTGATGACGCGGCGCGGGCGGAGCTGGCCGACGAGCCGTACAAGTTGGAGCTGATCGGCCTCAAGTCCACCGCCGGAGACGCGGCCGAAGGTGCGAGCGTCGAGGTCGGCGAGGGCGGCCTGACGATCTACGACAATCTCAAGCGCGACGGTTCGCTGGCCTGGAAGGACCTCTGCCGCGGTCCGCACCTGCCCACCACGAAACGCATCCCGGCGTTCACCCTGATGCGCAGCGCCGCCGCCTACTGGCGCGGCGATGAGAAGAACAAGCAGCTCCAGCGGATCTATGGCACCGCCTGGGAGACCAAGGAAGCGCTGGACGAGCACCTGCACCGCATCGAAGAGGCACAGCGACGCGACCACCGCCGGCTCGGCCAGGAGCTCGACCTCTACAGCTTCCCGGACGAGATCGGCTCGGGGCTGCCGGTCTTCCACCCCAAGGGCGGGGTGATCAAGCGCGAGATGGAGGACTACGTCCGTCGGCGCCACATCGAAGAAGGCTTCGACTACGTCGGCACCCCCCACATCGCCAAGGAGGGGCTGTTCTACACCTCCGGCCACCTGCCCTACTACGGCGAGAGCATGTTCCCGGCGCTGGAGCTCGACGGCGGCGACTATCGCATCAAGGCGATGAACTGCCCCATGCACAACCTCATCTACCGGTCGCGCCAGCGCTCGTACCGCGAGCTGCCGCTACGGCTGTTCGAGTTCGGGCACGTCTACCGCAACGAGAAGTCGGGGGTCATCCACGGCCTGACCCGGGTGCGCGGATTCGCCCAGGACGACTCGCACTCGTACGTAACGCCTGAGCAGGCCCCCGCGGAGATCAAGCACCTCCTGGACTTCTGCCTCAGCCTGTTCCGCGACTTCGGCCTCGACGACTTCTACCTCGAGCTGTCGACCCGCGACGACTCCAAGCCCGACAAGTTCATCGGCACGGACGAGGAGTGGGCGGTTGCCACCAAGGTCCTCGAGGACGTATGCATCGAGAGCGGTCTCGAGCTGGTGCCCGATCCCGGCGGAGCGGCGTACTACGGGCCGAAGGTCTCGGTGCAGGCCCGCGACGCAATTGGGCGCACCTGGCAGATGTCGACGATCCAGTACGACTTCAACATGCCGTCGGCCGAGCGCTTCAACCTCGAGTACGTCGCCGCCGACGGCTCGCGCCAGCAACCGGTCATGATCCACTCGGCGAAGTTCGGCTCGATCGAACGCTTCATCGGAGTGCTCGTCGAGCACTACGCCGGCGCGTTGCCGCCCTGGCTCGCCCCCGTGCAGGTCGTCGGCATCCCGGTGGCCGAGCGGCACGCTGACTATCTGTATGACCTGGCGGCCAAGCTCAAGGC
This sequence comes from Nocardioidaceae bacterium, assembly GCA_033850895.1. GTDB lineage: Bacteria > Actinomycetota > Actinomycetes > Propionibacteriales > Nocardioidaceae > Aeromicrobium. The sequence continues at coordinate 1,879 of JAWWPE010000334.1, forward strand.
CCGTGGCATCCGGGTCGAGGTCGACAACTCCGATGAGCGGATGCAGAAGAAGATCCGCAACGCGCAGACCCAGAAGGTGCCGTTCATGCTGATTGCCGGCGACGACGACATCGAGGCCGGCGCCGTGTCGTTCCGCTATCGCAGCGGCGCCCAGGACAACGGCGTGCCACTCGACGAGGCGGTTGCCCGCATCCTCGAGGCGATCGAGACCCGGGCCCAGGTCTGATGGCCGACGAGCAGGACGGGGTGGGGGAGCCGGATGCGTTCGAGCGCCTGTGGACCCCGCACCGGATCGTCTACATCAAGGGCGAGGGCAAGCCGAGCACGTCCGACGAGGTCGACTGCCCGTTCTGCCGCATCCCGTCAATGGACGACGCCGAGGGGCTGATCGTGCATCGGGGCGAGGTGGCGTACGCCGTGCTCAACCTCTATCCGTACAACGCCGGTCACGTCCTGGTGTGCCCCTATCGCCACGTCGCCGACTACACCGATCTGACCGACGAGGAGACGTTGGAGATCGGCGAGATCACCAAGGATGCGATGCGGGCGTTGCGCACGGTGACGAGCCCCGCCGGATTCAACCTCGGCATGAACCAAGGCCCTGTCGCCGGTGCCGGCATCGCCGCGCACCTGCACCAGCACGTCGTGCCGCGCTGGGGTGGCGATGCCAACTTCCTGCCGGTCATCGGACAGACCAAGACGATGCCTCAGCTGCTGGGCGACACGCGTGACATGATCGCGGCAGCCTGGCCAACCACGAAGGATTAGACCGTGCTCGAACGTTTTCGTCAGTTCTGGAGCAACTTCTGGGCGCCGGTGGCCGACCTGTTCCTGAAGTGGGGCATCACGCCCAACCAGGTCACCGTGGTCGGCACGATCGGGGTCAGCGGGGGAGCGCTGTGGTTCTTCCCCCGAGGGCAGTTCTTCGTCGGTGTCCTGGTCATCACCGCGTTCGTGTTCAGCGACATCATGGACGGCTACATGGCGCGCAAGCTTGGCAAGGCCTCCAAGTGGGGCGCCTTCCTGGACTCCACCCTCGACCGGGTCGGCGACGCCGCTGTGTTCGGCGGCATCATGCTCTACTACACGACCTCCGACGCCAAGGCCGACCTCGGCGATCCCAAGATGTACCTCTACCTGAGCCTCGCCTGCCTGGTGCTCGGCAACCTCACCTCGTACGCACGGGCGCGCGCCGAGTCCCTCGGTATGACCGCCAAGGGCGGCATCGCCGAGCGCTCCGACCGGCTGGTGTCGATCCTGGTCATGACCGGTCTCGCCGGCCTGTTCGACCTGCCGTTCCTGCGAGAGATCACGTTGTGGGTGCTCGCCGTCGCGAGCCTGATCACGGTGCTCCAGCGGATGGCGATCGTCTACAAGCAGACCATCGACA
>JAWWPE010000347.1:0-3937 GCA_033850895.1 Nocardioidaceae bacterium
TCGTTGACGCCCTCGGTCTGCCAGACATCCTCGAGCACATGAGCGCCGACCGGTAGGCCGTTCGAGACGGCGGTGCTGATGATGTCGGTGAGGTAGAGCTCGCCCTGGGCGTTGTCGGCGTCGAGCCGAGCCACTGCATCGGCCAGGAACTCGGCATCGACAGCCAGGATGCCGCTGTTGATCTCGTGCACCTCGAGCTCGTCGGCGGAGGCATCCTTGTGCTCGCGGATCGCGCGGACGGACCCGTCCTCGGCCCGGATGATCCGGCCATAACCCGTGGGGTCGTCGACCTCGGCGCTCAGGATCGTGACCTTGCGCTCCGCGGAGTGGTGGTCGACGAGCAGCTCGGCGAGGGTCTGCGAGGTGAGCAATGGCACGTCGGCGTACGTGATCAGCACGGTGCCGGACGGCGCGGTGTCGAGGGCCGCGAGGGCGATCTGCACGGCGTGGCCGGTGCCGTTCTGCTTCTCCTGCACGGCATGCACGATGTCGGGGTTGAATCTGGTCACGGCGGACGTCACCTGGTCGCGGTCGTGGCCGACGACCGTGATGGTCTGGGACACTCCCGCGCCGACCACCGCACGCAGGGCGTGCTCGATCATGCTGCGGCCGCCGACCTCGTGCAGGACCTTCGCCCGAGCCGACTTCATCCGGGTGCCGGCGCCGGCCGCCAGGACGATTGCTGTGATCTGACTGCTCACCAGACTCCTTCGTTGAGCTCCCCGGGTAGGAGTCGAACCTACGTCGCTAGTCCGCATTCAAAGTGCGGCGGGCCCTGCCGGCAGACCAACCGGGGATCGCTGTCAGATCAGGGTACTAGTCAGCTCCGTCGGCCCGCGACGGCGAACACTCTTGCGAACGGGAAGACCGTGCCCCACGACTCGCGTAGGAATGCCATGCGAAGAGCAGACTTGTATTCGTCGACGAACTCCTCGCGGAGGCCGTCGGGCAGTGCCTGCAGGATCGGTCGCGCGCCGGTGCCGGAGATCCAGTCGAACACCGGATCGTCGCCCTGGAGCACGTGCAGATAGGTCGTCTCCCAGACATCGGTGCTCCAGCCGAGCCGGCTGAACAGGTCGAGATACGCCTCGGGCGGCGTGCTCCGGTCGTCGTGGAGTCCTTCGGTGTAGCTCGCATACGGCTCACGCGACGAGATCTCGTGCAGGAGCGTATGGCTCGGGCTGTCGTAGTTGTCGGGCACCTGGAGCGCGAAGCACCCGCCCGGCGTGACCGAGCCGCTGAGCCGCTCGATGACCTCGAGCTGGTCGGGAACCCACTGGAACAACGCGTTGGAGACCATCAGGTCCACGGACCTCGCGGTCGACCAGGTGGCGACATCGGCGAGCTCGTACGACGCCCGAGGATCGGCATTCTCGGCAATTGCCTTCTCGATCATCTCCGCCGAAGAGTCGACGCCGTGGATCTCGGCCTCCGGCCAGCGCGCGCGGAGGATGGCGGTGAGGTGCCCCGGCCCACAGCCGAGGTCCACGATCAGTTGGGGGTCACGGTCGACGCGCCCGATCAGGTCGATGAAGGGTCGCGAGCGGTCGTCGGCGAACTGCAGGTAGCGGGCGGGGTCCCAAGTCGTCATGACAAAACCCTAGGACAATTTCCTCTTGATATCAAGATACTTGTCATCAAGAGACTATGTCAGCCCCGCAACCGTTCGTACTGTCCGGCCAGCGCCATCAACCTGGCGTCGTCATCACGTCGGGCGATCAGCTGGATTGCGAGCGGCAGGCCTTCCTCGGCCGTGACGCCGGCCGGCAGCGAGACGGCCGGCGTGCCGGCGTGGTTCCACTGCGCCGTGTAGGGATAGAACGCATTCATGCTCAGCACGGTTCGGATCGCGCCCTTGCCCTTCCAGTGCTCGACCGGCACCGCCGGGCCGGACATCACCGGAGTCAGGAGCACGTCGACGCCGAGCTGATCGTGCAGGCCGTCTCCCCAGGAACGGCCGAGACGCTTGGCGCGCTCGACGAGCTTCGTGCTGAACGGCTTGCCGAGCCGGGCGATCCCGCGCGTACGCCTCTCCAGCTTCGACGGGTCGTCGACACCGGCAGCGCCATCACGGATGCCGGCGAGGTAGCGAATCGTCAACGCCTTGGAGTCCGCGGTGTACGGAATGTCGACCCGGGTCACCGAGTGGCCGGCGGTCCGAAACGTCTCGGCGGCTGACTCGATCGCGGCTGCCACCCGGGGGTCGAGTGGCAGTGCCTTGGTGGCCGCGGCCGCACTGTAGGAGAGGCCGATCCGCAATGGTGCGGGATCGGTGGCGGCGGCCTCGACCAGCGAGTCCGGGAACGTACCGAACGTGTCGAGGAACAAGGCGCTGTCGGCGACCCGCGCCGCGAGACCACCTTGGGTCGAGAGGTCGTGCCATCCTCCCGAGCTCGGCATCGTGCCCTGCGTCGGCTTGAACCCGACCAGACCACAGCACGCGGCCGGGATACGGATCGAGCCCGCACCGTCCGACGCCGTCGCGATGCTCACCGCACCGGAGGCAACCAGGGCGGCGGACCCACCGGAGGAGCCGCCGGACGTATGAGCAGGGTCGTGCGGATTGCGGGTGATGCCGAGCGCGTCGGACTCGGTGAAGCCGAAGATCGCCAGCTCGGGAAGCGTTGTCTTGGCGACGATGACCATCCCGGCGGCGCGCATCGCCGCCACCAGCGGGGTGTCCTCGGCAGCGATCGACGACGTGGCGTTGCTGCCGCGGCCGGTGACCTTGCCGGCGATGTCGAGATCGTCCTTGACCGCGACCGGTATGCCGAGCAGCGGACCCGACTCGCCGGCAGCACGCCGGGCATCGGCGGCGTCTGCCGCGGCGAGTGCCTCGTCGGCGAACACCGCGACGGTGGCGTTGATCGCCAAGTTCTCCCGGGCGATGGCGCCGAGCACCGCCTCGGTGAGCCGCCGTGAGGTCAGCGCCCCGGAGGCGAGCAGACCCGACTGAGCGGTCGGACCGGCAGCGACGGCGTCGGTCGCGGTGGTGTCCTCGACGTTCATGGTGTTCTCTCCATCATGGTGTTCTCTCCATCATGGTGCGAATGTATGCCCTGGCTCCGCGCCTCCCGAATCTGCCTGAAATCCCAGCCGCTTCTCAGGTGACTCGCGGATCGCGGCTCCTACGATGTCGACATGACGCGCGAGAAATGGTCGGCGGTCGCCCTGATCCTGATCGTGCTGGCGATGATCGTCGGCGGGTGCACACGTTCCGATGAGCACAAGTCAGATGAGCACAAAGCCGCCGACAAGCCAGCGGCGTCGGCAACGCCCATCGGCGCGGTCCGGCTGAAGTGAGTCAAGAATCTCCACATCAAGAATCTTGACGCATAGAATGGGGCTATGACCGCGCATGCGAGCTCATCGCCGCAGGATGACGTCGACCGGCTGATCGCGGCCTGGCAGCGGGAACGCCCGGACATGGACGTGTCCCCCATGCATGTGCTGAGCCGTGTCACCCGCCTGGCACTCCACCTCGACCGGGCACGCCGGCTGGCGTTCGACGAGCACAATCTGGAGTCGTCGGAGTTCGATGTGCTGTCGGCGTTGCGCCGGGCCGGCTCTCCGTACCAGCTGTCCCCCGGTCAGCTGGTCCACGAGACGCTGGTGACCAGCGGAACCATGACCAACCGGGTCGATCGCCTGGTCAACAAGGGGCTCGTCGAACGGCTCCCCGATCCGGATGACCGCCGGGGTGTTCAGGTTCGCCTGACCACCACGGGTCGGGCTGCCGTCGACGGCGCGCTCGACGCGCTGCTCGAGCACGAGAAGCAGTTGCTGGCCGGGCTCGGCCCGAAGCAGACCGCAGCGGTCGCGGACGCGCTTCGCACGCTTTCCCTGCCGTTCGACCGCTGAATCGGCGATGGTCAGGAGCTCCCTCACCGCCGATTAGAATCGTGCGGTGGCACATCTCCTGGGCGTCGAAGGCGTC
>JAWWPE010000354.1:0-4137 GCA_033850895.1 Nocardioidaceae bacterium
GCTCGGGAGCTCAGCAGCTCTTCCTGCTGGCGAGCGATGACCTGCTCATCGATGAACCGGCCACGTGAGCTGTTCTCGATCGCCAGGCTGATCCCGAGAACGACCAGCGACGTCGAGCCCAGCAGCCACAGCTGGTAGTTGAGGGTGCCATTCCAGGTGCCGTCACGATCGGCACTGACAATCGCGACAACGACCGTCAGCGGCACCGTCATGAGCACGACAAAAGCGGTGCTCTTGACCGGAAACTGCAGAATCGGCGCGATGAACATGAAGAACACCGTCGTCGACACGATCAGGTTCGGTGTGTTGGCGGCGTCGGTCCAATAGACCCCGACCAACGCGCACAGGGCGGTCACGGTCAACACCGCGGGCTGCATCCACATGCGTATACGACGCCTGCCCATCAGAACGGCGGCGAGGACTGCCGGGAGACCGACTCCCCACGACACGATTGTGACTCTGGCGGGAAGGATCGACCCATCCAGACCGAGCACGTGAGGTAGGACAAAGGGAGTCGTTGCCCACACGGCTACCGAGATCCAGAGGATCACCCGCGTGGCGGGCCAGATTCGGTCCATGAACCATTGCTTGTAGAGCACTTCGACCGGAGGGGCGAATGTCCCGAACAGGCCCGTGCGCTGAAGCTCGGGTGGCACGATCCGGGCGGCGTCCATGATCGGACGATACGGGTTCAAGGTCGCCCTTCGCCCTATGTTCGGCGAGAAGTGACGTGCGCCCGAATCGGCCCATCAGCCGCCAGGGTGAACGGCAGGGAGAGCGGGAACTCGCTGTCCAGCGCCTCGACCCGACCTGTGCGAATGATCGTGGCCAGACCGAGGGTGGCTTCGAGCATCGCGAAATGGTCGCCGATGCACGATCGGGGGCCAGCTCCGAAGGGCAGGTACTGCCACCGATCGAGGCTTCGCCTCCGGTCGGAGTCGAATCGGTCGGGGTCGAATCGCTCCGGCGCGTGCCAGAGATCCGGATCGCGGTGCAGGGCGTAGACACCGACCACCACATTCGTCCCAGCGGGAATTCGATAGCCGTCGACCACCACCTCGCGCATGGCAAGCCGGCCGATGGCCGCCCCGGGAGGGCAGATTCGCAGCGTTTCGTGCAGGACCTGGACCGTGTACGGGAGCTGCGCGACATCGTCGGTGTGGAGTGGACGCTCGCCGAGCGCGAGGACCTCGTCTGCGACACGATCCTGCATCTGCTGATCGCGTCCGAGCGCCCAGAGGGCATACGTGAGGGTTGTCGCAGTGGTGTCGTGGCCGGCGATGACGAAGACAACGAGCTCGTCGCGGATCTGTTCTCTGGTCAGTGGCTCACCGCTGACCGGATCGATCGCTCCCTGGAGCAACCGGATCAGCTCGGCGTCCTCGGACTGATCCGCGTTCTCGACCGCCTCATCGATGACCCGGTGCACGGCGGCGAGCGCCGACCGCATTCGCCGTCTCGCGGGAGTCGGCAACCACAGCGGCGCGCGCACTGGTCGCAAGGCACGAGCAGTGTTCCACTTCAGCAGCCGGAGGATCGAGGGGCCAAGCTCTTCAGCGCGTACGCCGAGGTCGATGCCCAGCACCGAGCGTCCCAGGACCTGCAGGGTCAGCCGGCGCATCGCTGCGTCCACGTCGACCGTGCCGCTCGAGATCATCTCGTCGACAGAGGTGGCAGCCGCATCAGCCATGTGACCGGCGTACCGGCCGACCTCCCTCTTGGTGAACAGCGGCTGGAGCGTTCGCCGGCGCAGGAGCCAGCGCTGGTGGCTGAGATTGAACAAGTTCTCGCCCATGGTGCGATTTTGGACGTGGACGATCATCTCCTTGTCGAACGCACCGTCGGAGGCAGCCAGCACGTCGTGTGCACCTTGCGGTGAAGTCACGACGGCGAACGTCGGCACCAGCCACCTCGGCCCGAGGCGCACCATCGCCACCCGCCCACCGACGTCGCGGATCCGCTCGATACCCGTGTGAAACGTCCGTATCGCGCGCAGACGGTCCAGGAATCCCATGGGGACGTCAGGTGCGGTCGGAATGTCGCCGACCGAAGCTCCGGCGGGGTCTTTTGCTGCATAGATGGTCATGAATGCCCTTCACGTCGGCGGTTGCGAGTGGCTTCAGCATCACTGCAGCTCGCGCCTCGGTCTGTCTGCCATCGGACACAACGCTCGCTGAGTTCCCTCACTGATCCTGAGGTGCATCCCACGCCAGACCGCTACCGTTCGACCATGAATGGCGCAGTGTCAGCGGCGCGGCGCGGGCCCCTCAGCCGTTTCGACACGGTCGTTGAGACCGAATACCGAGCTTGGTTCGAGCAGCGCTTTGCGCCGTTGGCTGCCGCGCTGACCTTGATCTCGGCGCTCTGCTGGATCGCCAACGCACCGCTTGCGTCCCAATTCGCCGATTCTGACAAAGTCGTTCTCGTCTACATCGTGTGCTGGGGCGTCAATCTGCCGGCGCTGGTCATCAGCACGTGGTACCTGCGGCGACCCGAGCCGCGGCGGGCGGTAGCCGTCGCATTCGCGCTCCTGGTCCTCACCACCCTCGACATGACATCCGTGATCATGCCGACGGTCCCCGATCTCGACCCCATCGCCTATGCAGTCGCGGCCATCTTCTTCGGACTCTTGGCACCGCTGATCCAACTGCCATTTCGAGCCACTGTGGTGTTCGCCGTGCTGGTCACGGCGGTGGGCGTGGTGGGCACTCTGCGAGCATCCGGGGCCGGCGAGGTCGCCAACTCGACCTTGACCTTCGCCTTGGGGCTGACCGTGGTCTCCATCTCCTTGGTGGGACCCGCGCTGGCATTCACCAATGAGCGCGACCTGCGTGTGCGGTTCCTCGACGAGATGACGATCGCCCACCAGCGCACGCTCATTCGCCGCTACGCCCCGAGCTCGGTGGTTTCTCGAATCGAGCACGGCGACACCACCGTCGATCACCCACAGCGTCGCAAAGTCACGGTGTTCTTCTCCGACGTGGTCGGGTTCACCGCCCTCGCCGATCGAGTCGACCCCGAGGCTCTGGCGGACATCGTCAACGACTATCTCGGCGAGCTGTCCGAGCTGATCGAGCGACATGGCGGCACCCTGAACGAATTCGCCGGCGACGGCGTGATGGCGATCTTCGGAGCTCCGGACGAGCTCGAGCCCGCCGATCAGGTCCTCCGAGCCCTGGCCGCTGCTCAGGAGCTCCAGCACTCGCTCCCGACCTGGAGCCGGTCCTGGTACCAGCACGGCATCATCGAGGACGCTCAGGCGCGCGTCGGCATCAACACCGGCACCGTGTCCGTCGGCACATTCGGTTCGAAGATCCGGGCGACCTACACCGGTATCGGCCTGCAGACCAACATCGCGGCACGGGTGCAGGCCGAGGCGCCGCCCGGCGGCATCCTGCTCTCCAACACCAGCTGGCACCTGGTCAACGACACCGTCACCTGCCAGCCTCGCGGTGAGGTGATGGTGAAGGGTGTCCACTTCCCGATCGGTCTGTATTCACCGCTCTAGCTTGCGATCTGCTGTTGACGGACACGATCCTCCGAGCGGGAGGCTCAACCCTTGCAGCCGCCTGCGAAGTAGGTGGAGATGGCGGTCAGATCCGCCGTGAACTGCGGGGACTCGAGCCCCTTGGCGGCGTCGACGAACTTCTGGGGCGGCGTTCCGGACCCGCTGTACTTGACCCCCTTGAGCTGGGACGCCAATCGTCCGTAGGTCGCCTTCAGCCGACCGGTCGCCTCCTTCACGGGGCCGGACGAGACAGCATCCTGGATGGCGCCGAGCTCCTTCTTGATGGAGGCAAATCCCTCGCCGAGATCATCGGTTGCCGTGGGGTTGAACGCCTCCGACGCCTTGGCAACCTTGGCGGCTGCGTCCGCGCACTGCGTCGTCGTGAAGCCGGCGCCGCCAGCCGAGGCGGAAGAGTGTGTCGCTGACGACGAGGGTTTGCCGCTGCTCGTGTCATCCCCTGCGCTCGATCCGCCACAGCCAGCCAGTCCTCCGACGGCGAGTCCACCGAGGATTGTCGCGATGGTGGTGAGGCGTCGTCCGGAGAATCGTTTCGGTTCGTTCATGGCTGTCTCCTGCGCGACTGGTTGGTTGTTGATCGGAAGGGGGGTCTGAGTTTTGAGCAGTGTCCC
>JAWWPE010000359.1:0-4690 GCA_033850895.1 Nocardioidaceae bacterium
CCTGGTGCAAGGAGACGTCATGGCTCTCGGTGGCGCTGTAGACCTTCACCGGCACGTTGACCAGGCCGAAGCTGATCGCGCCCTTCCAGATTGATCGCATGCCTAAGTGAACCGCGACGGGCCTCGCGGCGCCACCGCCTGGGGTGTTTAGAGCCATGTGGACCGGGCAATACCTCTGCATGAACGAGACCACGCCGGAGCTTTCCGAAGGCTTCCCACCGCAGCAGCAGAACCCGCCCGGACTGACCAACGACATGCGTCCGGTCCCTGACCACGGCGAGAAGTCATACCGCGGCACCGGCAAGCTGAAAGGCCGTCGGGCGCTCATCACGGGTGGGGACTCCGGTATCGGCCGGGCCGTCGGTTTGGCATACGCCCGCGAAGGTGCCGACGTGGCGTTCACCTACATGCCCGACGAGAAGGACGACGCGTCGATGACGTGCGCGCTGCTGGAGTCGACGAAGCAGAAGGGCGTGCCGATCGAGGCAGATCTTCGCGATCGTGAGGCTTGCGACGATGTCGTCCGCCAAGCCGTCGAGGGGCTCGGCGGGCTCGACATCCTGGTCAACAACGCCGGCTTCCAGATGGCCCGCGAGGAGGGCATCCAGCAGATCACCGACGAGCGGATGGACCGGGTGTTCCGCACCAATCTGTATGCGCTGTTCTGGATCACCCGGGCGGCCGTGCAGCACCTGGGTCGCGGCTCGGTGATCATCAACAACTCCTCCATCCAGGCCTATGAGCCGTCGACGACACTGCTCGACTATGCCGCGACGAAGGCAGCCATCAACAACGTGACGATCAACTTGGCCGGCGAGCTGGGTCCGAAGGGGATCCGGGTCAACGCGGTGGCGCCCGGTCCGATCTGGACTCCGCTGCAACCCGCCACCCAGTCGGTCGAGAAGCTGGAGAAGTTCGGTCAGGACACCCCGCTCGGCCGCGCCGGTCAGCCTGCCGAGGTCGCGCCGGCTTTCGTCTTCCTGGCCTCAGAGAGCGACGCCAGCTACGTGTCGGGCACGGTGCTCGGTGTCACCGGGGGCAAGCCGGTGTTCTGAACCGGCGCGACATCAACGAGAGGAGAAACGTCATGCCCGCAAAGAAGAACTCCAGCCTCAAGAAGCCCAAGATGTATGAGGAGCTGCGCGACGACGGCGCCTCGAAGGAGAAGGCGGCCCGGATCTCCAACGCCGCCGCCCAGAAGGGGCGCTCGAAGTCGTCGGTCGGGGCGAAGGGCGGGCACTCCGGCTCGTACGACGACTGGACGGTGCCGGAGCTGCGCAAGCGCGCCAAGGAACTCGGACTGTCGAACTACTCGGGCAAGAAGAAGGGCGAGCTGGTCAAGGCTCTCCGCAACCACTGAGTCGGTTCAGAAAAAGCGGCGCCGTCGCTTGGGCGCCGGTGTGACCCGCTTGGGGATCTCGACGAACCCCGGATCGTACGGCTCAAGGCCGCCCTCGATGCGGGGACGCAGCTGTTCGAGGGCTGCCCCCGGATCGTCATAGGGCACGCCGGTGAGCTGATTGGGCGAGAAGCGCCACCACTGCAGGGCCAGGTGCTCGTCGCGCAGCTCGTCGGGCATGCGCGGCCGCAACGGCTTCGCCGGGATGCCGCCGGCGATCGTGTAGGGCTCGATGTCGTGGGTGACGACGGCGTTGGCGGCGATGACGGCGCCGTCGCCGATCGTGACGCCTCGGAGCACGACCACATTGGCACCGATCCACACGTCATTGCCGATGATCGCGGTCTCACCGCGGAAGGACGGACGTCCGCCGGCCTCCGGGTCGATGACCTCGTTGTGATCGGCCGACGGATGCCATCCCCATGCGGCCGACTTGTACTGGAAGGCGTTGACGCTCAGCCACGTGGTCGGATGGCCGGTCGCGCCGATCAGGCAGCCCGGGCCGACCTCGCAGTAGCGCCCAAGTCGGGCGGCCTGCACCTCGACCTCACGGCCGAACTCGGTGTAGGCGCCGATGTAGGTGTCGGAGCGGATCACGAACGAGCCGAGGAATCGTACGGGCGGCTCGACGAACAACCGGGACTTCCCGATCCGTTGCACGTGATGGTCGCCGCGTACGTGCTGGTCCATGCGGGCAAGGCTATCGACTGCGCGCGCCGTACCTCCACAATGGAGGCATGAGCCCCGGGCCCGGTCACGTCGTCGTCATCGGCGCCGGGATGGTCGGGCTCAGCGCGGCGTGGTTCCTGCAGGCCGAGGGCGTGCGCGTCACGGTCGTCGATCGTGGTGGAGTGGCGGCCGGGTCCTCGTGGGGCAACGCGGGCTGGCTCGCGCCGGCGCTGACCCTCCCGCTGCCCGACCCGGCGATCCTGGCCGGCGGCATCAAGGCGACGCTGAGCCCGTCGTCACCGGTCTACGTGCCGATGACCACCAATCCGCGGTTGCTGAAGTTCCTCGCAGACTTCACCCGTCACTGCACACCTGCAAAGTGGCGGGCCGCGATGTCGGTGTTCACGATGGCCAACCGGTTCTCACTCGACGCCTTCGCCGAGATCGAGGCCGGCGGGCTCGCCGACCACACGCGTCCGGCCGAACCGTTGCTCGCCGCCTTCACCTCCGAGGCGGATCGGCAGAAGCTGCTGGACGAGCTGACGCACGTGGCGGAGCTCGGCGGCGCGACGGACTTCGCCCTGCTCGACGGGTCCGAGATGCACGCGCTGGAGCCGGCGCTCGGCGATGCGGTGACGTGCGGCGTCCGGCTCGACGGCCAGCGGTTCATCAACCCGGGCCGCTTCGTGCACGCCCTGGCAGACGCGGTGCGGCAGCGCGGCGGCGAGATCCTCGAGGGTCTCGACGTGCGGGACGTCCGGGACACCGGCACGGCGGTGGAGCTCCAGGTCAAGGGTGCTGCGCCGCTCCATGCGGACGCCGTCGTGATCGCCACGGGCACCTGGCTCGGATCGCTCGCCCGCGACGTCGGGGTCACCACGATCGTGCAGGCCGGTCGTGGTTACAGCTTCACCGTGCAGCCCGAGCACATGCCCCACAACCCGGTGTACTTCCCGGCCCAGCGGGTCGCCTGCACGCCACTCGGCGATGGCTTCCGGGTCGCCGGGATGATGGAGTTCCGCAAGCCCGACGCCCCGCTGGATCCGCGGCGGGTCAAGGCGATTGTGGACGCGGCGACCCCGATGCTCCGGGGCGTCGACTGGGCTGCTCGTACGGACGAGTGGGTCGGTTCACGGCCGTGCACGGCTGACGGGCTGCCGCTGGTCGGCCGTACGAAATCGCCGCGCGTCTTCGTCTCGGGCGGACACGGTATGTGGGGCATCGCCCTCGGGCCCCTCAGCGGGAAGCTGCTCGCCGGGCAGATCGCGCGCGGTGAGACGTCGGAACTGCTGGCCAGCCTCGACCCGTTGCGGTGACCCTGACAGGATCGGGGCATGCCCGAGACACCGGAACGCTTCAGCCTTCGTCAGAAGGTCACCCTGATGGTCAACCGTTACGAGCTGCGCAGCCTCGCGGCCGACGGCACGGAGGGTCCGTTGCTGGCCATGGCGCAGCAGAAGCGGATGGCGTTCAAGGAGCAGGTCACGTTCTACACCGACGAGGCACGCACCCAGCCGGTGTTCGGGTTCAAGGCCCGCAAGCGGATGGATCTCGCCGCCACGTACGACGTCACGGACGCGGCCGGCACGCCGATCGGTGAGTTCCGCAAAGACTTCGGCAAGTCGTTGCTGCGCTCGACCTGGCACCTGTCGACTCCCGACGGGCTCGTCGCGGTCGGCCAGGAGCGCAGCCAGGGTGTGGCCATCGCCCGGCGGGTGATCGACATGGTCGGCGACATCCCGATCTTCTTGCGGTTCCACTTCGACTTCACGACCTCGGACGGCCAGATCGTCCTGACGTCGGAGCGGCAGCGTTCACTGCGCGACCGCTATGAGCTCACGGTCCCGACGCTCTCTGACGGGCGCCAGCTCGACTGGCGGGTCGCCGCGGCGATGGCGGTCGCGCTCGACGCGTTGCAGGGCCGCTGAGCGCTATCGTCCTGTCATGATCCGCCTCTGGCACGGTGTCATCGCGGCGCTGGCCGCCTTCGCACTGGTCGGGCAGGCGGTTCAGATCCTGCACAACGGCGGCAACCTCGCGAACTTCTTCAGCTACTTCACGATCGAGTCCAACATCCTGGTCCTCGTCGCTGCCGTCCTGATCGCGCTCCGTCCCGATCGTGGCGGCACGGCGTTCGGGATCCTGCGACTCGCCGGGCTGGTCGGCATCACGATCACCGGCGTCATCTTCGGCACGATCCTGGCCGGATCGGCCGACATCAGTGGCTGGGCCTGGTGGTTCGACAAGATCTTCCACTACGTCGTCCCGGCGATGGCGGTGATCGGCTTCTTGTTCCTGCGACCGCGCACCCGGCTCGACAAGAGCGCGATGTGGTTCGTGCTCTGGGCGTTCGCGTGGTTGGCCTACACGCTGGTGCGCGGCGGTGTCTCGCATCCCGGCTTCCGGGTGACCAACACGCGTACGTCCGACTTTCCCTATGACTTCCTCGACTACGACCGTCACGGTGGCGGCTCGGTCGCGGTGGTGTCGGTGGTGATCACGGCGCTCGCCCTGGCGATCGCCTGGGCGTACGTCAGGCTCAGTCAGCGGAGCGCGGGCTCGGCAACCGCCGTCTGACCCAGCAGTCCGCGACGGTCGGCGGCGACCTCGAAGACGTACGTG
>JAWWPE010000390.1:0-4177 GCA_033850895.1 Nocardioidaceae bacterium
CTGCTCCGAGCCCTTGCGCGGATCGCCGAGGACGGGGCCGCGCCGCGGCTGTTGTGCATCGGCGGGCCGCCGCTGACACCAGCCGAGCAGGAACGCATTGCCGACCTGGGACTCGACGGTCTCGTCGACCAGCGAGACGCCAGCGACGCCGAGCTGCCCGGGCTCTACGCCGCGGCGATGTGCCTGGTCTTTCCGTCACGCTATGAAGGCTTCGGACTGCCGACGGTGGAGGCGTTCGCGGCCGGCTGTCCCGTGGTGCTGGCGAACATGGTGTGTGCCGTCGAGGTCGGCGGGGACGCCGCGCTGTATTTCGAGCCCGACGATGACGAAACACTCGCGACGACCATCGCCCGCTTCGCGGCTGATCCGGCCAGCCGCGACCCGTGGATACGCGCTGGACGATCGCGTGCGCAGGACTTCACCTGGCAACGCACCGCACGAGCGACAGCCGCTCTCTATCAAGGCGTGGCGAGAAATACCCGCTGAGGGACGGTCTGGGGCGGGCGATTTCGGCCAGCTGCCAGATACGTACGCATGGCCCGGCCATCCGCCTGCGAGTGATCGTGAGCCTTTGCTACCGTCACCGTGTGCCGATGACCAGGACTGAAATGACCCTCGCGGTCATGGCCAACCTGCTGCCGCGCCGACGGCTGCTGGCAGACCAACGCATGGTGCGTCGGGTCCAGGGTGTGACCCTCGAGATGCCCCGCTCGCACATGCTGCCGGTCTATTCGCGGCTGCGACCGAGATACGGCCAGAATCTCGTCGAGCTGGCCGCCGGCCTGAAGGAGGCCGCACCGAGCGAGCCACTGACGGTGATGGATGTCGGCGCCAACATCGGCGACTCCGCCCTCCAGATCATCGCTCGCACGGACGCCCGCGTCCTGTGCGTGGAGGGCGACCCGTACTGGGTGCGCTACCTGCGCGCCAACGTGGATTCCGAACCCAATGTGGTCGTCGCCGAGGTGCTGCTGTCCCCGGACGACGACGACTGGTCCGCCGCGAGCCCGATCCGCGAACACGGCACCACACGGTTCGTCAGTGACGCCGAGGGCGACCGTTCGCAGCCCCTCGCGACCGCGAACGAGCTGCGGCGGCGCTTCCCGGAATTCGACCGTCTGCGACTGCTCAAGAGTGACACCGACGGCTTCGACCCCGTTCTCGTGCCGGCCGTGGCCGCGGCCTGGCGTGATAGCCGACCCGTCCTGTTCTTCGAGTTCGACCCGACGCTCGTACGACTGACCGGCAACGAGCACCCCGAGAAGCTGTGGGATGACCTCGCCGAGCTCGGCTACGACCGCCTCGCGGTCTGGGACAACTCGGCTGACCCCCTCGGCCAGATGGACATCGGCGACGCGGCCGAGCACGCGCGCAGCCTCGAGCCTCGGCCGGTGCAGCATGGCTACCACTTCTGGGATGTCGCCGCCTGCCACCGCGACGACCGGTCAGCCCGGGATGTCCTCGACCGGCTCGTCCCCCAGGAGTTCGACGTGCGCGGCACCTGGCGCTCCCGCGCGCGACGACAGTGACGATGGGCCCGCAGACCGCACTCATCACAGGGGTTGCCGGGCAGGACGGCATGTATCTCGCTCGGTCCCTCGTACGGGACGGCTGGCGAGTCGTCGGCACCGTACGACCGGGCACGCGCTCGACTGATCGCATGGTGCCCTACCTCGGCGGCGTCGAGATCATCGAACACGATCTGACTGATTCGCTCCTCTTCGCCGAGCTGATGAATCAATACGCGCCGGCCGCCGTCTACAACCTCGCCGCGTTCAGCTCGGTGGGACGCAGCTGGGCTGAGGCCGAGCTCGCGATGCGCACCAACGCGGTGGCCGTCGTCGAGATGCTCGAAAGCGTCCTCAGGTATCGCGACGACAACGACGCCGACGTCCGCTTCTTCCAGGCGTCGAGCGCAGAGGTGTTCGGCGGTGACGTCGAGGGTGCCCTCGACGAGCAGACCCCGCACCGACCCCGCACTCCGTATGCGATAGCCAAGAGCGCCGCGCACCACTCGGTGGTCAGCTATCGCGAGAAGTACGGGATGTTCGCCTGCAACGGGATCTTGTTCAACCATGAGAGCCCATTCCGTGGGCGGCAGTTCATCGCGGGCAAGATCGCTCACGCCGCCGCCGATGCGCTGTGCGGGGGTCGCCCCATGGTGGTTCTGGGTGACATCGACGTCCAGCGTGATTGGGGTGCCGCCGCCGACTACGTCGAGCTCATGCGGCGTGCGCTCGGACACGATCACGCCGACGACTACGTCGTGGCGACCGGATCCAGCCACACCCTGCGCGAGATGCTCGCCGCGGCATTCGGCTCTGTCGGACTGGGCGAGCCTGACCCGTACGTCACGCTGGAACCGAGTCTGTGGAGCTCGAGCCAGGCGTCGGCGCTGCTGGGCAATCCGTCCAAGGCGACCAAGCAGCTGGGTTGGTCCGCGACCACGTCATTCGAGGACCTGATCGCCGACATGGTCGACGTCGACGTCCGCAGGATCAGGTCCGGCGTCGAAGAGTCGATCGACTACCTGCGCTGAGCCACTGCCGCCGCGAAGATCTCGTTGAACTCGGCCGTCACCGTGTCCACGTCGAACTTCTCCTCGGCGGTGGCTCGTGTCCGTTGCCCGATCTCGGTGACCAGCTGAGGGTTGGAGGCGAGCTCGATGAGCCACGAACACGCCGATTTCGCTCCGAGGTCGGTGGGATCGGCAACGAATCCACCACTCTCGTTGATGTCGACGGCCGCCGGATTGTCGGCGGGCATGAGCCCGAGGATCGGTCTGCCCGCAGCCATGTAGGACAACACCTTGCTCGGGATCGAGAACTTCGTGGCGTCCGGCTCCAGCAGGGCGATGAGGACATCGGCTGAACCGAGCACGTACGGCAGGTCGTCCGCGGGTTGGAACGGGTGCACCGCGATGGGGAGATCGCTTTTTCGTGCGATCTCGGCCAGGTCGTCGGCCGCCTCTCCCTCCGAGATCACCGCCATCGCGGCCGGGATTCCGTTGTCGCGTGCGGATCGAAGCAGATCGACAAGAAGCTTGGGATTGTGCTTGCGACCGATCGTGCCGGCATACATCAGACGCAGGGTCTCGCCGTCTTCGAAGAACTTCGCCGAGTGGGAGTTGTTGCGCTCGACCGGGAACACCTTGTCCAGCGGCGCCCAGTTGGGGATGACCGAGACGTTCTGCGGGGCGACCCTCCATGCCGGGTAGACGTCCCTGAACGCGTCGCCGATCGCGACGACGTGGCTGGCGTTGCGGGCCGAGAATGCCTCCATCCGCGCGAATACCCGCGCTCCAAGGGCAGCCAGGGGGCGTGGGTACTTGCGTCGGAGCTCATCGCTGAGCCCGTTGCTGTAGATGTCCTGGTGCCACATGACGTACGGGAGCTTGGCGCGCCGGGCATACCGACTGAAGAGATACATGGACACGAGCGGCAGGTTGCACGCGACGACGACGTCAGCGGACGCAGCCTTGAGCCGCCGGATCCATGCGCGACCGTACGAGATCTCGAATCGCAACCGCGCGAGCGGCGCGTACTTCTGGAACGGCAGATCGAGGTGGATGTCGCTGAAGGTGAGGGCGGGACTGTCGCCGGGCTGGTGCTCGAGGTGCCCCTTGCCGCTGACGTACTGACCGCACGAGACGTGCTCGACGTCATTGCCGGTCTCGGCCAGCTTGCGGGCCAACTCGGCCTGGAAAGGATGGCCGGAGAAGTCGTGCAGGATGATTCTCATTGCGTCAGCTGCGGCTGGCCAGCTGGTCGTAGATCCAGGCGTAGGTCTTCTCCAGGCCGTCGCGCAGCGAGATCGACGGCTCCCAGCCGTAGATGCTGTGGAACATCGTGTTGTCGCTGTTGCGGCCTCGTACGCCCTGAGGAGCGGACAGGTCGTGGTTCTTCGTCACCGTGATGCCGGCGATGTCCTCGAGGATGCCGATCATCTGGTTGATCGTGACGAGCTCGGCCGAACCGAGGTTGACCGGCTCGACGTTGTCGCCGGCCAGGATCTCCTGCGTGCCGCGCACACAGTCGTCGATGTACATGAAGCTGCGGCTCTGCTCACCGTCACCCCACACGTCGATCGTGTGGTCACCACTGAGCTTGGCCTGGGCGATCTTGCGGGACAGCGCGGCGGGCGCCTTCTCGCGTCCGCCCTCGAAGGTGCCCTCGGG
>JAWWPE010000409.1:0-4481 GCA_033850895.1 Nocardioidaceae bacterium
CGAAGGCACAGACCTTCGACTTCCCAGGAGACACCATGAGCGACGAGTGGTCATTCGAGACCAAGCAGATCCATGCGGGCCAGGTGCCCGACCCGACGACCGGAGCGCGCGCGCTGCCGATCTATCAAACGACCTCGTTCCAGTTCCGTGACACCGACCATGCGGCGGCGCTGTTCTCGCTGGCCGAACCCGGCAACATCTACACCCGCATCATCAATCCGACCCAGGGCGTCGTCGAGGAGCGTCTCGCCGCGCTCGAGGGCGGCGTGGGGGCGCTGCTGTTCGCGTCGGGCCAAGCGGCCACGACCGGTGCCCTGACGAATGTCGCGGAGGCCGGCGACCACATCGTCGCCTCGTCCAGCTTGTACGGCGGCACCGACAGCCTGCTGCGCCACAGCTTCCCGAAGCTCGGCATCGAAGTCACGTTCGTGGCTGACCCGAACAACCCCGACGAATGGCGAGCGGCGACCAAGGACAACACCAAGGCGTACTTCGGCGAGACCATCGGCAACCCCAAGGGCGACGTGCTCGACCTCGAGGCGATCTCGGCCGTCGCGAAGGAGGTCGGCGTGCCGTTCATCGTCGACAACACGATCGCGACGCCATACCTGCTGAACCCCCTCAAGCACGGCGTCGACACCGTCGTGCACTCGGCGACCAAGTACATCGGTGGCCACGGCACCACGATCGCCGGAGTCGTGATCGACGGCGGGACATTCGACTATGCGGCCCATGGCGACAAGTTCCCCGGCTTCACCGAGCCCGATGAGAGCTATCACGGTTTGAAGTACGCCGAGGCGCTCGGGCCGGCGGCGTACATCGCGAAGCTGCGGGTCCAGTACCTCCGCAACATCGGCGCCGCCATCAGCCCGTTCAGCGCCTTCCTGCTCGCCCAGGGTCTGGAAACCCTGAGCCTGCGCGTCGAGCGGCACATCGAGAACACCCACAAGGTGGCCCAATGGCTCGAAGCCCGTGAGGACGTCACCACCGTCACCTGGGCGAGCCTCGACAGCAGCCCCTACAAGGCGCTGGCGGACAAGTACGTCCCCAAGGGCGCCGGCGCCGTGCTGACCTTCGAACTGCCCGGGGGGCTCGAAGCCGGCAAGGCGTTCATCGACTCGTTGGAGCTGTTCAGCCACGTGGCCAACATCGGAGACGTACGAAGCCTGGCGATCCACCCGGCGAGCACGACGCACTCCCAGCTCAGCGAGGAGGAGCAGGCGGGCACTGGTGTCACGCCGGGCCTGGTCCGGCTGGCCATCGGGCTGGAAGGGATCGACGACATCCTCGCCGATCTCGACGCGGGGTTCCGCGCGGCGAAGTGACCGTTCACGCCGAGCTGGATCCCTCTCTCGTCACGGGTGCGTGGCGCGAGGGGGATCCGACCGGGCATCGCCGGTTCACCGACATCGGCGACATCGCGCTGGAGTCGGGCGTTGTGCTGCCGGACGTACGTATCGCCTACGAGACCTGGGGGCGGTTCGACGGGGGCAACGCCGTGCTCGTCCTGCACGCCCTCACCGCCGACAGCCACGTCACGGGGGCGGCCGGCGACGGCCACCCCAGCCCCGGGTGGTGGGGCGACCTCGTGGGTCCGGGACGGGCGATCGACACCGACCGGTTCTACGTCGTGGCCGCCAACATTCTCGGGGGCTGCCAAGGCACGACCGGTCCGGCGAGTCGGGACCCTGACGGCTTTCCGTGGGGCGGATCCTTCCCGGCGCTGACCGTTCGCGATCAGGTGCGCGCCGAGGTCGCCTTCGCCGACGAGCTCGGGGTCCCATGCTGGCACGGTGTCATCGGCGGCTCCGCCGGTGGGATGCGTGCGCTGGAGTGGGCGATCGGACATCCCGACCGGGTCGAGCGGTTGTTCCTGCTCGCCACCAGCGCCGCCGCCTCCGCCGAGCAGATAGCGCTCTCCAGCACCCAGATCGACGCGATCCGCGGCGACAGCGCGTACTTCGGCGGCGACTTCTACGACGGGCCGGCAGGTCCCGTACAAGGCCTCGACCTGGCCCGGCGCATCGCGCACATCAGCTATCGCAGCGAGGGCGAGCTGGCGACCCGGTTCGGTCGTGACGTGCAGGACGACGGCCGTTTCGCCGTCGAGTCCTACCTCCAGCACCATGGCGCCAAGCTCGTCAACCGATTCGATGCCAACTCCTACATCGTGCTCAGCGCGGCGATGAACAGCCACGACGTCGGGCGCGGGCGCGGTGGCGTGACTTCTGCCCTCGCCCGGATCACCGCCGACACCGTCGTCGCCGGCATCGACTCCGACCGGCTCTATCCCCTCCACCAACAGCAGGAGCTCGCCGACGGCATCGCCGGAGCCAGATCGCTCGAGGTGGTGAAGTCGCCATACGGCCACGACGGCTTCCTGATCGAGTCCGAACAGGTCGGAGCCCTGGCTCGCCAGCTCCTGAGCTAGCGACCGTGTGCACCGCGACCCGAATGCACATTTGCTCGAATTGCAAACGTTTGCGACAACGCGTCACCACAGGTCATTGACCCGTGTGCGGGCGAGCGTCAGGATGAGTCCCAACTAGACATCTCGGGGGATGACATGAACAAGATTTTTGGCGCGCTCGTTGCCGCGGCAATCGCATTGTGCACAATCGTCGCAGTCACATCTGGCTCCGCAACCGCTTCGGGCGGACCGGTCGTGATCACCGCGACGCTCAAGTCGGCTTCTGGCCCGGCCGTGGCCTCTCGGCCGGTCGAATTGCTCTGGGACGGCGGGACCGGAGCCCCGGTCAAGTCACTCGCACGCGGCGAGACAGACGCTAACGGACTGGTCACGATTTCCTACACACCGACCGCTGCGGACCTGGCCGCGGCAAAGCCGAACGGCGACTGGTTCAACTTCACCGTCTTCGTGGGCTCGGGTGACTCGGCCGGCGTGGTGTCGGTGCCGCGCAAATGGACCGGCGATTCGTGGACGTCCGAGGAGACCGACACTCCTGCGGGTGTGGCAGCGCTGGCGGCGAGTCGACAAGCCGCCCCAGCTCCCACACCCCTGACCGTATCCCTCACCGACATGCGGCAGAGCAAATCGTCTGCCGCGAAGTTCACTGCGCAACCAGCAACCGTGACGGACTCCTGGACCCGATACACAGCCGTGGCCAACATCCCATCCGGCACTGACATGCAGACCAACTTCACGTACGGCTCGAAGGGCAACTCGGAGGTCGGGATGTTCTCGAACTCAGGCGGTGGCTGGGCCGAGGCAGGGACCACACACGTCTCGAACACCGAAGCCGCCGTCCATGGCTCCGTTGTGTCGAAGGCCTCCAAGCAGGCGAAGGTGTCGATGCTCTACAAGCAATATTCTGAGTGCGTCAACGGGCAGTACTGCTGGACCGAGAGGAAGGCTGTGGCCTGGACGGGCGGGCTCAAGTTGTACGGCATCACCAACTACTCGTGCAAGCACGGGGCCTATCACAAGACCTTCAAGTATCCAGACGTGAAGGGCGCCTCAAAGACCCAGGGCACAAACCGCACGTACGACGTCGGTGCGACGATCGGCAGTCTCGGTTTCTCAGCGAAGAGTGGGTACGGAACGACGGTGAAGATGAATTTCGACTTCCGCATCGCGGGCGGCACGTCGAACACGCATTTCTGCCTCGGCGGCTCCAATCACAACTGGCCGACGGCGTCGACCCTCTACGCCTCGTCGTCCAAGTAGATACGGGCTCGGGTTGAAGAAGATTGCGCGCACTGCGGGGGCTCTGCTGATCGCGACTGCCGTCGCAGCCACTTTGTCGGCCTGCGGCGGCGGAAGCGATGGGAGCGGGGGGCAAGGACCGCTCGCCCAGCACGGAACCGAACACATTGCGCTCGACCTCGACATCGATTCGGCGCGCATCTCCGACATCGACCCGAGCATCGATCTGGCCAATCCGACGACGCACTCGATTCGCCTGATCTCAGTCAGGAGCGTCGCGGACGGGGACAGTCCGGTAGCCCCCGAGATCTCGTCCTTCCGCCTCGCTGGGCCCGATCGTACGGACTCGGTGTCCGGCGGGATCATCACCGAGAAGGACATCGGCGCCCCGCTGATCCCCTCCTCGAGAGCGGTCATACCGGCGGGCGCGCACGAGGACGACTACATCCTGCTGGCGCGCTACCAGGTCCCCGTCGGCACCAAATGGGCCACTGACTCGGCCCTTCGCATCACCTACCGGACTGACGGACACACCTACTCGGCCACCTGGCGACGAAGTGTGGCGATGTGCTCACCCAAGGCCATGGGCGCCGACTTCTGCAAAACCCTCAAGGACAAGGACTGACCCAATCGCCCGGCGGCCCACCGGCCGTGAATTTCAGGTCGGCAGTCGAAGCCGGATCGAACGTCGCCGCGAAGTCCCGGTCGTTGGGGGTCCAGACCTCGGCCCAGAGCCGATCGTGATCGTGGCCGTTCTGTCGGTCGCGTTCACGCCCACGTTCTCCCGCCGTCGCCAGGTCAACGTCGACCCAGA
>JAWWPE010000411.1:0-4064 GCA_033850895.1 Nocardioidaceae bacterium
ACGAGATCATCGTGCTGCCCAACAACTCGAGGTACGTCCGCCAGTTCGAGGCGGCCGCCCAGGCCGCGCGTCAGGTCGGCGTACGAGTCGCAGTCATCCCGACGACCGCCCAGGTGCAGGGTCTGGCGGCGCTGGCCGTGCACGATCCGGGCATCGGCTTCGACGAGGTCGTGGTGGCGATGTCCAGCGCCGCCGCTCACACCCAGCACGGAGCCGTCACCGTCGCGAGCGAACCAGGCATGACGATGGTGGGTCCGTGCCAGCCCGGCGATGTGCTCGGCGTGGTCGCCGGTGACTTCGCGGTGGTGGGCCAGGACGTCCTCGACGTGGCGTACGAAGTCATCGGCCGCATCCTGTCGCCGGCGGGAGAAATGGTCACCGTGGTGTTCGGCGACGGGGCGGACCCGACGCTCGAGACCCAGATCGGCGAGCACCTCCGCCAGCTGCGGCCCGACGTCGACCTCGTCGTGTACGACGGTGGCCAGGAGAACTACCCGCTGTTCATCGCGGTGGAATGATGGTCGACCTCTCGACCCGGCTGGTCAACGTCATCGGTGACAAGTCCTTCAAACCGTTGGAGAAGGCCTTCGGGATGAGGGTCGTCGAAGACCTGCTCCGGCACTATCCGCGGCGGTACGCCGAGATCGGCAAGCCGACCGACCTCTCCGACCTGCGAGTGGGCCAGCACGTGACGATTCTGGCCGAGGTGGTCAGTGCGACGGTCAGCAAGTTCGGTACGGGCGGCAAGCGATCGCGCACGGAGGTCATCGTCACCGACGGCAAGGACCGCCTCTCGCTGACGTTCTTCCAGCAGGCGTGGCTGCCCAAGATCATGACGCCCGGCAAGACCGGCCTGTTCTCCGGCGAGGTCACGTCGTTCAACGGCAAGCTGCAACTGACCCACCCGGACCACGACCTCCTCGACGGTGAGGGGGACATGGCGAAGTCACGGCTGGCTCGCGGGGTCATCCCGCTCTACCGGGCAACCTCCAAGATCTCGACCTGGAGCATCGAGAACTGTGTCAGCGCCTGCCTCGACACCCTCGACGACATCGAGGACCCCTTGCCCGAGTCCGTACGCCAGCGGCTCGGCCACGCCGACATCCGCGCAGCGTTCGAGTCGATCCATCGGCCGCACAGCATCGCCGAGGCGATGAAGGCCCGCGACCGGTTCCGGTTCGAGGAGGCGTTCGTCATCCAGACCGTGTTCGCCCAGCGCCGCCTCGAGGCGGAGAGCGAGCGCGCGAAGGCCAGGCCGTTCACCTCGGCCGGTCTGCGTGATCGGTTCGAGAAGCAGCTGCCGTTCGAGCTCACCGCGGGCCAGCGCGAGGTCATCGACGAGATCTCCACCGACCTCGACCGTCCGCACCCGATGCACCGGCTGCTCCAGGGCGAGGTCGGCTCCGGCAAGACCGTGGTCGCGCTGCTGGCGATGCTGCAGGTCATCGACTCCGGTGGCCAGGCGGCCCTTCTGGCACCGACGGAGGTGCTCGCATCGCAGCACTTTCGAGCGATCTCGGCAATGCTCGGCGATCTTGCCAAGGGTGGCATGCTCGGTGCCGCCGACGGAGCCACTCGCGTACGACTGCTGACCGGCTCGATGGGTGCGAAGCCGCGCAACGAGTCGCTGCTCGATGCGGCGTCCGGCGAGGCCGGCATCGTCATCGGCACGCATGCGCTCATCCAGGAACACGTGCAGTTCGCCGAGCTCGGCCTGCTCGTCGTCGATGAACAGCATCGCTTCGGTGTCGAGCAACGCTCCGCGCTCGTCGACCGTGCCGAGGTCACACCGCACGTGCTCGTCATGACCGCCACGCCGATCCCGCGCACGATCGCGATGACGGTGTTCGGCGACCTCGCGATCTCGACGCTGCGTGAGCTCCCGGCGGGGCGGCAACCGATCCAGACCACGGTCGTACCCGCGGAGCGCCAGTCGTGGGTCGATCGGGCGTGGGAGCGCGTACGTGAAGAGGTCGGACGAGGCAGGCAGGCGTACGTCGTGGTGTCTCGCATCGGCGAGGACGCCGGCGACCCCGCCAATGAGACGCGGTCGCTCGTGGAGCTCGTCGAGGAGCTGTCAGCGGGGCCGTTGCACGGCTTGCGGGTCGGCAGCCTGCACGGCCGGATGGCGTCGGACGAGAAGGACGCGGCGATGAATGCGTTCTCCACAGGAGCTCTCGACGTGCTCGTGGCCACCACCGTGGTCGAGGTCGGTGTCGATGTGCCCAATGCGACGGTCATGGTGATCATGGACGCCGAGCGGTTCGGCATGTCCCAGCTGCACCAGCTGCGTGGTCGGGTAGGCCGTGGGTCTGAGGGTGGGCTCTGCCTGCTCGTGACGACCAGCGAGGACGGGTCTCCGTCACGCGAACGACTCGACGCGGTCGCCTCGACCACCGACGGCTTCGAGCTGTCCCGCCTCGATGTGGAGCTGCGCCGGGAGGGTGACGTGCTCGGTGCCCGGCAGTCCGGCCTGCGGTCGAGCCTGCGGTTGCTGTCGGTCGTACGCGATGGGGACATCATCGATGCGGCGCGCGAGGCTGCGGGTGCGGTGGTGGCCGACGATCCGTCGCTGGCTGCGCATCCAGCGTTGGCTGCCGCCGTGCACGAACTCGAGCATTCCGAGCAGGCTGACTACCTGGAGCGCACATGACGAGGATCGTGGCGGGGGAGTACGGGGGGCGGCGCATCCAGACGCCTCCCGGTGACGGCACCAGGCCGACGACCGATCGTGTGCGTGAGGCGATGTTCTCGTCGCTGCAGTCCGAGCTGGGCGGCTTCGATGGTCTGCGCGTCCTCGACCTGTTCGCCGGCTCTGGGGCGCTGGGGCTCGAGGCCATGTCGCGGGGCGCTACCTCTGCCGACTTCGTGGAGTCCGACGCTCGTGTCGCTGGGCTGATCAAGCGCAACATCGCTGATCTTGGCTGCTCCGGGGCCGGTGTGCTGAGGACCACGGTCGAGCGCTTCCTCCGCGTGCCGCCTTCGATGGCGTACGACTTGGTGTTCCTGGACCCTCCGTACGCGCTACCGACCGACGGCGTGAGTGCCTTGGTCGCGACGCTGAGCGTTCCTGCGTGGCGGACTCCCGACAGCGTGATCGTCGTCGAGCGCTCGACGCGCGATCCGTTCGCCTGGCCCGAGGGTGTTGAACCTCTCAAGGACAAGGCCTACGGGGAGACCCACCTTTGGTACGGTCGCTGACATGACGAAGGTCGTGTGTCCGGGCTCGTTCGACCCCGTGACCAATGGTCACCTCGACATCATCGACCGCGCCGCGCGACTGTTCGACGAGGTCGTCGTCGCGGTGCTCGTCAATGAGTCGAAGAAGGGGCTGTTCACGGTCACGGAGCGGCAGGACCTGCTGACCGAGGCGACCTCGCACCTGCCGAACGTCTCGGTGTCGTCCTTCGACGGACTGCTCGTCGACTTCTGCACCGCGAACGGGATCTCGGCAATCGTCAAAGGTTTGCGAGCGGTCACCGATTTTGACTACGAGCTGCAGATGGCTCAGATGAACAGCAGCCTGACCGAGGTCGACACCGTCTTCATTCCGACCACGCCGGCGTACTCGTTCCTCGCGTCCAGCCTGGTAAAGGAGGTCGCGAAGCATGGCGGCGACGTCTCCGGACTGGTCCCCGACTTCGTGCTCACCAGGCTCAAAGCCAAGTACGCCTAGGTCTGGTCGATCTCCGCCTGGAGGCGTTCGATCAGCCGCTCGGCGAGCGTTCGGGCGGCTGTCGGGTCGACGCACGGGGCCGCGAGGCAGCCGGTTTCCACGTCCGCGAGCGACACGCCGTCCGGGATGACGACGGCCCCGCCTGAGGTCGCAGCGTGCCGAGTGCGCTCACGCACGATCTGGCCGTGCGTCGTCTGGTCGCAGCCCTCCAGCTGGCGGATGTCAGCCAGCGTGGCGACGACTGACTCCCACAGCGACTGGCGCGCTCCGTCCGAGAGCTCCGGGTGCTGCAGGAGCTCGCAGCGGTAGACGACGCGGCGCAGATCAAGGATGATGCCGTGCGCATTCGACATCTCATCCATCCGGAAATGCTAGGAGATTCCGACCG
>JAWWPE010000003.1:0-6270 GCA_033850895.1 Nocardioidaceae bacterium
CGCGTTCACTCTCGGACCTTGCGATGACGGCGTCGATCGATGCCCGGAACGACTCGAGGGTGCGGCGCTCGGGTGGACCGAGCAGATAGGTGGCGAGCTGGATTCGCGCATCGGCCAGCGTGTCTTCCGCTCTCCGGGTCACGACGTCGATGAACTCGGCGATCCCCTGCCCGTCGCGATGAATGATCGTGCCGGCGCCGGCCGAAGGGAACTCGGTCCGGAATGCCGCGTCGTCGCTGGTGGTGTGGTTGAACACCGCGTACGGCTTCTCGCTCGCCACGAAATCGCTGACGACGCTGGAGATGTCGGTGATCATCGCTGACGAACGGTTGAACCACTCGTTGATCGAGCCGCCCTTGATCACGCGGTGGTCGATGCCGGTGCGTGTGGAGGCCTCGTCGATGAGTGCGGCGATCCGCGCCAGCACACCGCGGTACTTGGCATCGCGCTGACCGGTGAACGGATGCGCCTTGAACACCACGCGTACGGGCGGCTCGGCAGCCAGCAGCGCCTCCACGATCTGGGTGCCCACCGCGGAGACCGAGGAGTACTCCTGGTCGAGATTGACCCCCTCCCAGGTGGGCGCGTAGAGCACGGTCGGCACCGGCTCGTCGCCGAGCCGGGGTTCGAGGGAGATGCTGTGAACCTGCGGTCGCCCGACGAACCGGTACTGCGCCTCGCTGATCCCGAGACCCGATCGACGGTAGCGATCGGCACCCGCCTCACCAGCGACCCAGAGCTCGTCGTACGCCCGGGAGAACGGGTTGTTGGACGCGCTCTTGTCGCTGTCTCCGTGGCCGATGAACGCGCTCATGACGTTCGGCAGCCGAAGCAGGTGGATGTTGTTGCCGGTGTTGGACGGATAGAGCGCCACGCGCGCGGCGGAGAAGTCGAGCATCAGCAGTTCGCCCGGGTCCTTGAGCTCGAGCGTCGGGATGGAGGTTGAGCCCATCTTGGTGAACAACGGATGATCGCGCAGGACGATGAACACCCGGCGATCGAGCGCTTCGAGGCTCTCCAGCCAGGTGTTGATCTGGTACGCACCCGTCTCCGGGCCGCTCAGGTGGACGATGACCTCGGGTTTGTAGTCGTCGAGGAACTCCTGGATCTTGCGCAGGGGGCCGGTGAAACCGGTGGCCCGTTTCTGCTGGCGCATCCGCCACGACACCCGGACGTCGGGGACAACAGCGATCACCACCACGGCAAGTGCGGCCACGCCGGCGACCAGGACGCCCCACCACGGTGCTCCGAGCGGCGTCGGCACGAGCACCAGCAGCTGGGCCAGCACGACTTCGGGCAGGTGCAGCGGCGGCGCGATGTCGATCGGCACAGCGCCCGGAATGTTGCGCGTCTCCATCGGCTTGAGCGGCCCGACGAGGCGATATTCGGCATGCAGTGCTCGCCCGCACAATGCCAGGGCGAGCAGGACCGTGACGGTGGCAAACGCTCGACGCGCACCATCGTTGTCGTAGTGACCTGCGGCGACGAGCAGCACGACCGCTCGGAGCACGAATCGCATCGGCATGCCGAATGTCGCCTGTTGCAGCAACGTGCTCGAGCTGGGGGAGCGGTCCTCGAAGATCAGCTCCCCGAGGACCGAGACGACGACGAGCACCAGCGCGCCGATCTCGAGTCCCAGCGCCGCGCAGGCGAGCGCGACGAACAGGAGGCCGACGGAGACGGCCAGACCCGGGAGGTCGTCCGACCTGCCCAATCGCTGAAAAGCCGCCTGAGCAGCACGAACGGGCGAGACCATGGCCACGAAATTAGCACGCGGACCTGTGACGGCCCTCGCTCGACGTCGCGGTCACCCGCATTCGACCAGGGCCGGTTGATTGTGCGTACGGCTGTGCCTCCGCAGCCACCCGCGTACGACTGAGACCACCGCAGGCTGGCCGGCCAGGACGCCGCCGAGCACGAGCACGACGCCGACCGCCTGCACGGCACCGAATGTCTCGTGCATCGCGACGACACCGATTGCGGTGCCCACGATCGGGTTGACCAGACCCAGCAGCGAGGTCGATCCGGCCGGCATGCGAGTCAGGCCGCGGAACCACACGAAGTAGGCCAACCCGGTGCCGATGATGCCGAGGTACACGAAGCTGACCGCCGCGGGGAGGTCGACCGCCGGCGGGCCACCCTCGAAGATCAGCGTCGCCGGCACCAGCACCAAGCCACCGGCGGCGAGCTGCCAGCCGGTGACGGTCAACAGGTCCGCGGGGCGCTCCCAGCGCTTGACCAGGACGAATCCGACGCCTGAGACGAGCACGGCGCCGACCGCCGCGAGCAGCCCGATCAGGTCGACGTGCACCCCGGCCCGCAGCACCAGCAGTGCCACACCCGCGGCACCGACCAGTGCGCCGCCGATGCCGATTGCGGTCGGGCGTTCGCGGATGATGAAGGCCGCGAGCAGCATCACCGCGAGGGGTGACATCGCCGTCACGGTCGAGGCGAGCCCGCCGGGCAGGCGGTATGCCGCCGTGAAGATCAGCGCGAAGAACAGCCCGATGTTGAGCGTGCCGAGCACCAGCGAGCGCCACCACCAGATGCCGTGCGGGAGCTCACGCTTGAGGGCGACGATGATCAGGCCGATCGGAAGAGCGCGCATGGCTGCCGCGAACAGCGGGCGATCCGGCGGCAACCAGTTCTCGGTCACTACGTACGTGGAGCCCCAGGCGACCGGCGCGATCAGCGCGGCGGCCGGGACCGTCCAGTTCCAGGTAGCTTGCGGGCTGATAGTTTCCATGGAAGACATAATACCTTCCGAGGAAGATATAGTGCAAGGCATGGATCCCGTGGATGTGATTGTTTCTCAATGGGCCGAACAGCGACCCGATGTGGACGCGAGTCCGATGCATGTGGTCGGGCGCGTACATCGACTCGCTGCCGAGCTCGATCAGATGCTGGCACCGGTGTTCGCGGCACACGGGCTGGGCGACGGGGAGTTCGACGTGCTCGCCACCCTGCGACGTGCCGGTGAGCCGTATGAACTGTCGCCCGGCGGCCTGGCTGCGTCGATGATGGTGACCTCGGGGGCCGTGACCAAGCGCATCGACCGGCTCGAGCGCGCTGGTCTGGTCACCCGAAGTGTCAGCGAGCACGACGCCCGGGCGCGGTTGATCCGGCTCACCGCCTCAGGGCTACGGCTGGTGAACACGGCGATCGAGGAGCACGTCGCCAACGAGACTCGGCTCCTGGCTGGGCTCACCAACGGCGAGCGCGACTCCCTCGTCGCGCTCCTGCGCAAGCTCGGCGCCTCGATCGAGAAGGCCGGCCCGCCGGACATGCGGAGCTGATTGACCGGTAGTAACGTGCCGAAGGACGTCGCCAGGGGGGCGGCTTCTGCGTGGCGAAATGAGGCTCCTGTGATCCATACAGCCGACAGCACATTCCGGCTCGATGCCGACTTCTTCGACTACGCGATCGTGGCGTTGTACTTCGTCGTCGTGATCGGTATCGGAGTCATCGCTCGCCGCCGGGTCTCCACCTCGATCGACTACTTCTTGTCGGGCCGCTCGCTGCCGGCTTGGGTCACCGGCCTGGCATTCATCTCGGCCAACCTGGGCGCCGTGGAGATCATGGGCATGTCGGCCAACGGCGCCCAGTTCGGCATCGCCACGGTGCACTACTTCTGGATCGGTGCCGTCCCGGCGATGCTCTTCCTCGGTGTCGTGATGATGCCGTTCTACTACGGCTCGGGCGTCCGCAGTGTGCCGGAGTTCATGCGCAAACGCTTCGGCACCGGAGCGCACCTGGTCAACGCACTGAGCTTCGCCGTCGCGCAGCTGCTGATCGCCGGCATCAACCTCTATCTGCTCGCCACGATCGTCAACCGGTTGCTCGGCTGGCCACTGTGGGTGTCACTCGTCGCCGCAGCGGTCATCGTGTTGAGCTACATCACGCTTGGCGGCTTGTCGGCCGCGATCTACAACGAAGTGCTGCAGTTCTTCGTGATCGTGGCGGCACTGCTGCCGCTGACGATCATCGCGCTGCACAAGGTCGGTGGTTGGCAGGGCATCAAGGACCACGTCAAGCCCAACCACGAGCAGCTGTCGTCGTGGCCCGGCACGGATCTCACCGCGATCTCCAACCCGTTCCTGTCCGTCGTCGGCATCGTGTTCGGCCTCGGCTTCGTGCTCTCGTTCGGCTACTGGACGACCAACTTCGTCGAGGTGCAGCGGGCCATGGCCTCCGACTCCCTCGCGTCAGCCCGTCGGGCACCGATCATCGGAGCGTTCCCGAAGATGTTCATCCCGTTCATCGTCATCATCCCGGGCATCATCGCCGCGATCATCATCCCCAAGCTGGCCGATCTGAAGTCCGGTGGCAAAGGCGGCGGGGTGAAGTACAACGACGCGATCCTGCTGCTGATGAAGGACCTGCTGCCCAACGGCATGCTCGGTGTCGCGATTGCCGGACTGTTGGCGTCGTTC
Organism: Nocardioidaceae bacterium; assembly: GCA_033850895.1. Taxonomy (GTDB): domain Bacteria; phylum Actinomycetota; class Actinomycetes; order Propionibacteriales; family Nocardioidaceae; genus Aeromicrobium. The sequence goes on from JAWWPE010000003.1 coordinate 4,434, forward strand.
ATGGCCGGCATGGCGGCGAACATCTCGGCCTTCAACACCGTGCTGTCGTACGACCTGTGGCAGCAGTACGTCGTCAAGGACCGTGAGGATTCCTACTACACGCTCGTCGGACGCCTCGCCACGGTTGCGGCAACGGTGATCGCGATCGGCACCGCCGGCATCGCCTCGCACTACTCCAACCTGATGAACTATCTGCAGGTCCTGTTCGGCTTCTTCAACGCACCATTGTTCGCCACGTTCATCCTCGGCATGTTCTGGAAACGGATGACGGCCTCAGCAGGCTGGACCGGCCTCGTCGCCGGCACCGCCGCCGCGGTCGCGGTCGCCTTCCTGAGCGAGGACGCCTTCGGCTCGGCCAGCACCGGTGTGCTGCACGTGGGCGGTCAGGGCGCGAGCTTCGTGGCTGCCGGTGCGGCGTTCGTGCTCGATGTCATCGTCAGCGTCGCGGTCACCGCGTTCACCAGACCGAGGGCCGAGGCGGACCTCAAGGGGTTGGTCTACTCGCTGACGCCCAAGGAGTCGCTCACCGAGTCGGAGGCGGCCGCGCTCTCCTGGTGGGAGTCGCCGGCCAAGCTCGCTGCAGTCGGGCTGGCCCTGGTCATCATTCTCAATCTGATGTTCCTCTAGGAGACGATCATGAGCTCAACTGACAACGGCAAGCGCAAGGTCGGCGTCTTCGACATCCGGTTCGTCATCGGCGGCCTCATCGGGCTCTACGGCGTGGTCCTCACACTGTTGGGTCTGTTCAACGCCAGCGACGAGGAGCTGGCCCGCGGAGACGGGGTCAACATCAACCTCTGGGCCGGGCTCGGGATGCTGGTCTTCGCCGTGGTGATGGGGGCGTGGGCATATTGGCGCCCGGTCATCGTGCCCGAGGACATCCCCGACAAGACCGACTGACTGACCGGGGAGGAGCGTTCGCGCTCCGGTAACATTCCGGCAGTGAGCACGCCTGAGGAATCGACCGCATCCTTCCGCTACACGAGCGCGCTGGCAGGCGAGATCGAGCTCCGCTGGCAGGACCGGTGGGAAGCCGAAGGCATGTTCGAGACGCCCAACCCGGTGGGCGATCTGGCCGGTGAAGTCAGCGGCGAGAAGTACTTCATCATGGACATGTTCCCGTACCCCTCGGGCGCAGGCCTCCATGTCGGTCACCCGTTGGGATACATCGCCACCGACGTCGTCGGCCGCTTCCGACGCATGCAGGGGTTCAACGTCCTGCACGCCCTGGGCTATGACGCGTTCGGACTTCCCGCCGAGATCCACGCCGTGCAGACCGGCGAACATCCTCGCAGCAACACCGTCGCCAACATGGTCACGATGCGGCGCCAGCTGCGACGGCTCGGCCTGGCGCACGACCCGCGCCGCTCGTTCGCGACGATCGACCCCGACTTCGTACGCTGGACCCAGTGGATCTTCCTGCAGATCTTCGAGTCCTGGTACGACCACGAAGCCAATCGCGCGCGGCCGATCGCTGAGCTCGTCGCCGCCTACGAGTCGGGCGAGCGGGTCGCTCCCGATGGTGCGGACTGGCAGGTGCTGGGGCCTCTCGAGCGCAGCGTCATCATCGACTCGCACCGCCTCGCGTACGTCGACGAGTCCCCGGTCAACTGGTGCCCGGGCCTCGGCACCGTGTTGTCCAATGAAGAGGTCACCAACGAAGGCCGAAGCGAGCGCGGCAACTTCCCGGTGTTCACCCGCAACCTGCGGCAGTGGAAGATGCGCATCACCGCGTACGCCGATCGGCTCATCGACGACCTCGACCGCCTGGACTGGCCCGAGTCGGTCAAGCTCATGCAACGCAACTGGATCGGCCGCTCGCACGGCGCCGAGGTGA
>JAWWPE010000012.1:0-3007 GCA_033850895.1 Nocardioidaceae bacterium
GCCGCTCCGCCGAGCGCCAGCACGACAAGCGCGATGACGACGGGGATGATGATCCACTTCTTGCCGCGCTTGCGGCGCGGAGCAGCGGGTTCCGGCTGGGGAACGGGCAGGGTCGGATCAGTCATGAAGGTTCCCCGGGAGTTGTCGTGAGAAGTATGGGCGCTGCCCGGATGACCTCTCCGAGACACGTTGACTCATTGTAGAGGCGCCCGGGACTCACTGTTTGGCTTTTGACCACTCCAGCAGGCGCTCGACCGGCCAGGTCGTGACGATCCGATCGGCCGGCACATCGTTGGCCGCGGCCCGTTCCGCGCCGTAGTCGAGGAAGTCGAGCTGCCCCGGGGCATGCGCGTCGGTGTTGATGGCGAAGAGGCAGCCCGCGTCGAGCGCCATTGCGATGAGCTTGTCGGGCGGATCCTGTCGTTCCGGTCGGGAGTTGATCTCGACCGCGACGTCGTGCTCGGCACACGCGGCGAACACCTTCTTGGCGTCGAAGGTCGACTGGGGCCGTTTGCCCCGTGAACCCTCCACGAGCCGGCCGGTGCAGTGACCGAGGACGTTGGTGTGGGGATTTCTGACCGCAGCGACCATGCGGCGGGTCATCGCGGGAGCGGCCATCTTGAGCTTGGAATGCACGCTGGCCACCACCACGTCGAGCTTGGCCAGCATCTGCTCGCTCTGGTCCAGGCCGCCGGCGTCGAGGATGTCGACCTCGATGCCGCTGAGCAGCCGGAAGTCGTCGTACTCCTCGTCGATCTCGGCGACCAGCTCGAGCTGGTCCTTCAGCCGTTCGGCGGTGAGCCCGTTGGCGATGGTCAGCCGGGGCGAGTGATCCGTCAGCACGACGTATTCGCGCCCGAGCCAGTGGGCGGCTCGCGCCATCTCCGAGATCGGCGAACCGCCGTCGGACCAGTCCGAGTGGGTGTGCAGGTCGCCGCGCAGCTTCGCGCGCAGCTCGGCGCCGCCTTGGGCGAGCGGTTCGGTCGAGCGCGCGCGGAGGTCCTGGAGGTAGTCGGGGACGTCGCCGGCCACCGCCTGGCTGATGACCCCGAACGTACGATCGCCGATCCCCTTCGTCCGCTTGAGGGCGCCGGACCCGACCCGCTCGGCGATCTCGTCAGCCGAGAGATCCGCGATCGCGGTGGCCGCGCGTCGGAACGCCTCGACCCGGTGCGAGGACGCCCGCTCACGCTCGAGCCAGAACCCGATCTCCTTGAGGGCCTCGACTGGATCCACGGCTAGAAACCGAGCTTGCGGAGCTGTTTGGGATCGCGCTGCCATTCCTTCGCGACCTTGACGTGCAGGTCGAGATAGACCGGGGTGCCGAGGATCGCCTCGATCTGCGACCGGGAGTTGGAGCCGATCTCCTTGAGGCGTACGCCCTGCTTGCCGATGATGATGCCCTTCTGGCTGTCACGCTCGACGTAGACGTTCACCCGCACGTCCATCAACGGCCGGTCCTCCGGACGGCCGGCGCGAGGAACCATCTCGTCGACCACGACGGCGATGGAGTGCGGCAGCTCGTCGCGTACGCCCTCGAGCGCCGCCTCTCGGATGATCTCGGCGATCAAGGTCTCCTCGGGCTCGTCGGTGAGCTGGCCCTCGGGATACAGCGCCGGCCCTTCGGGGAGGGTCGCGACGAGCAGCTCAGCGAGCAGCTCGACCTGCTCTCCCGCGACCGCGGACACCGGCACGATCTCGGCGAAGGTCAGGCCCGCATCAGCCCCGGCGGTCTGGATCGACAACAGGTGGTCACGCAGGCGATCGGGCTTGACCAGGTCGATCTTGGTGGCGATCGCGAACACCGGCTTGCGCCTGATCTGGGCCAGCTCGCGGATCAGGAACTTGTCTCCCTCGCCGACCGATTCATTGGCCGGCAGGCACATGCCGATCGTGTCGACCTCGGACCACGTCGTGCGTACGAGCGCGTTGAGGCGCTCCCCCAGCAACGTGTGGGGTTTGTGCAGCCCCGGTGTGTCGACCAGCACCAGCTGACCGTCCTCGCGGTGCACGAGCCCTCGGATCGCGTGACGCGTGGTTTGGGGCTTCGAGGACGTGATCGCGACCTTGCCGCCCACCAAGGCGTTGGTCAGCGTCGACTTGCCGGCATTGGGCCGGCCCACGAAACAGGCGAAGCCCGAACGAAATGTGCTCACGTGGTGCCGACCCGCACCACGTCGCCGTCGGGATCGGCGATGTAGACGTTGACGCCGTGGCCCGACAGGTCGCGCACGGAGGCACCGTCGACGATCGGCTCCGGGGCGCGTTCGGCCACCAACGCGGCCGCCTCGATGCCATTGGCGCCCGAGGAGACCGCCATCGCGACGGCGAGGTCGAGCGCATCGACGCTGAGTGACGGCATGTCCACGGTCGACGCGGCGTAGGTGCGACCGTCCTGATCCCGGACGGCAGCACCGTGTTTGGCACCCGTGCGCGCCCGCGCGGAGCGGGCCAGGGTGATGAGCTTGGCGTCCTCAGGACTGAGTTCCATGGTCCGAACCTATCGAGTCGTCGTCGGGGTCTGGGGCGATGCGGCTCACGAGCACGCTGCCGATGCGGTTGCGGCGTCCGCTGGGGCCTTCGGCCTCGAAGCGCAGACCCTCGAGCTCGATGACGCTCCCCCGGATCGGGACCGTGCCGAGATGCTTCGCCATGAGTCCACCGACGGAGTCGACGTCGTCGTCCTCGATGGGGATGTCGAACAGGTCCTCCAGGTCGTCGACCTCGAATCGCGAGCTGAGCCGCCAGGATCCATCCGCGAGCTCCTGGTTCTCCTCAGGCTCGGAGTCGTACTCATCGGTGATCTCGCCGACGATCTCCTCGACGATGTCCTCGATCGTGACCATGCCAGCCGTGCCGCCGAACTCGTCGACGACGATTGCCACGTGGGTGCGCTGCGCCTGCATCTCCTTGAGGAGGTCGTCCGCGTGCTTGGTGTCGGGCACGAACAGCACCGGGCGGGCGATCGACTCGACGCGTTCGGTGGTTTCCGCGTCATGTTTGTCGA
>JAWWPE010000119.1:0-4769 GCA_033850895.1 Nocardioidaceae bacterium
GCGCCGTGCGGTGGTCAACACGTCACGGTCGGGATCGACGCCGATGATCTGCGCCGCCGGCTCTCGACGACGTAGCAGCAGCGCCAACGAGCCCGTACCGCACCCGACGTCGACGATCACGTCATCTCGACGTGGAGCGACCTGTTTGACGACCAGCTCCCGCCACACTCGCTCCCGCAACAGGCCAGCCACGACGAGGTCATAGAAGCGAACCGGCAGGAAGCGGCCAAGGGCAGGGGTGAAGTCTCTTTCGCTCATGCCACCAGCATCGACAGCACTGCCACGTCTGTCTTGAACGAATCGCTCAGGACATTCGTGTCACCGTGCAGGCATACGATCGGCGGCATGAGCACACCGACCTTCGTCCTTGTCCCCGGTGCCGGGGGAGTGGCGGCCTACTGGCACCTGGTGCAGGACGCACTGACTGCTCGCGGCATCAAGAACATCGCGGTGGACCTACCTGGTGATGAGCCGGAAGCGGGACTCACGAAGTACGTGGACCTGATCACCCAAGCGGCCGCAGACATCGACGATGTCGTACTGGTCGGGCAATCGATAGGCGGCTTCAGCGCGTCGTGGGCGGCCGAGCGGTTGCCGACGTCGGCGATCGTGCTGCTCAACGCGATGATCCCGCGACCCGGCGAGACGGCAGGGGAGTGGTGGGGCGCCACCGGGTCCGCGGCCGCCATGCGTGAGAACGACATTCGCGACGGACGCGACCCGGACGCCGGCTTCGACGTGGAGACGTACTTCATGCACGATGTGCCGCCCGAGGCGCTCGAGGGAGTCGGTGAGCGCGACGAGGCAGACGCGATCTTCGCGGAGCCGTGGGGTCTGGCCGCCTGGCCGGATGTCCCGACCCGGGTTCTGGCCGGACGTGACGACCGATTCTTTCCATACGACTTCCAGCAGCGCGTCGCCCGTGAGCGTCTTGACCTCGCGGTCGAGCCGGTCCCGGGTGGCCACTGCGCCGCGCTGAGCCAGCCCGAAGCTGTCGCGGCGGCGCTCAGCTCGAGCCTCTGACTCAACACCAACGAAAGGCACCGTCATGGTCACATTCCATCGCCCGTTCAGCGGGTTCTCCGTCGATGACGTCCCCGCGGCCAAGGAGTACTACACCGATGTCCTCGGGCTGACCGTTCATGAGGACAACGGCATGCTGCAGATCGACATCGGCGACGGCCACACGGTGCTGGCCTATCCGAAGGGGGAGGCGCACGAGCCGGCGACATTCACCGTGTTGAACCTGCCGGTCGACGACGTCACCGCCGCCGTTCGCGAGCTGGCCGGCAAGGGCGTGGAATTCGCCCGCTATGACGGGATGCCGCAGGACGAGGACGGCGTCATGAAGGGCAATGGGCCCGACATCGCGTGGTTCACCGACCCGGCCGGCAACGTGATGTCAGTCATTTCGCGCTGAGATCGAGGCCGTACAACGCCTTCGCGCCGTCGATCTCCGGGACGATGATCTGCCAACCCCGACCGGTGTAGAGGCGCGCCGCAGCACCGTCGTCGGGCACGGTGGCCAGCAACGCACGATCCTGGGGGAGCCCTGCGATGAGCTCGTCGTGCAGAAGGCCGGCGATGCCCTGCCCGCGGTGCTCAGGATCGACCACGATGTCGACGAGCTCGAAGTGGTTGCCCACCCAGCTCTGGACGATGTCGGCCGGTGCGGTCCCGGCGAGCCAGTCGCTCCAGAACTGCCCGCGCTTGCCGGTGAATCCGTAGCCGTAACCCGAGACCACGTCATCAGTGGTCGCGAGGACGAGCTTGAAGCCGTCGCGTCGGGCATGGCGCGAGAGCGTCGAGCCGGCGAAGTTCTCAGCGTCCAGCCGGCTCTCTGGCAGTCCGGCGTCGCCGTATGCGGCGAGGTAGACCTGCGCAAGGGAGTCCTTGATCTTGCGGCTGACCTGCTTGCGGCCGAGCACCTGCACCGTGGTCGTCATGACAGATGCAACCCTACGCTCGCGAGTTTCCATCCCTTGCGGTCAGATCCGGCGATAGTCGACTCGCGGGGCGCGCGGGCCGCGCTTCTCCCTGCGGGTGAGCGGGCTGAGCATGATCAGACGTACGACTCGAAAGCGGTGCGGGCGCCAGGGCGCGAGCACTTCGGCGAGTTCGGGATCGTTCAAGGGCCGACCGACAAGAGCCTGGCCGACGTCCTTTCCGATGTGATAGTCGCCGAAGGGCACTGCGTCGGCATCGCCGAGCGCCCGCGAGCCGACCTCAGCGGCGGTCCACACACCGACGCCCGGGACACTGCGGAGTCCGCGATAGACCGCGGCATGCTGATCGCGATGTGTCGTGGCGAGCTGGTCGAGCTGTCGGCCGAGCCGGGCGCAGGCCTGGGCCGTGCGAGCCCGGACCGGGTCGACCCCGGCCAGGTGCCAGTCCCACGACGGGATCGCGGCCCATTGCTCGGCGGTGGGGAACACCCGCATTCCGTCGGGTGCCGGCCCGGGCGGCAGCTCGCCGAAGCGCAGGAGCAACCTCCGCCACGCCGCGAATGCGTCGAGCCCCACGACGCGCTGCTCGATCACCGCGGCTATCAGCGCTTCGAGAACCAGACCGGTGCGCGGGACCCGCAGACCGGGAAAGCGTCGGAAGGCATCGGCCAGAATCGGGTGGTCGGGCTTGAAACCGCTCAGATCATCCTCAGCCCCCACGAGCGCCGGCAATCCGTCCAAGAACTCTGCAGCACCGGGCCCCCACGCCTCCGCGCGTACGACTTCGGGCGTCGGCTGCCGCAGCACATAGGTCACCGGCCCGGAGGGCATCCGACTGGTGCGCCACAGCCGGTCGTGGTCTCGGCGCGTCGTGGGATCGCCGGGTCCTCGCCGCAGCAGGCCGAGTGTCAAGCGCACATTGACAGGCTGATCGAGGCGCAGCTCGCGCGTGAGAGAAACCTCGTACGCCGCGACCATGCCTCCAGTGTGCCCGTCGCTCCCGACACGGTTCAGCGCGCCACGTCAGTGCTCAGCTCACGGTCGGGCCGCGCCGATCCAACAGCCGCCGCAGCCAGGACGTGCGCGGCCGCGCAGCAGGTCGGACCCGCGACTGTTCGAGCAGCTCCCGTTGGCGTGCACGACGGGCGCGCCGCCGCTCCGACCAGGCGGCCAGCTCCTGTTCGATGTCGCGCAGGGGAGTGACGACTGGCGGACCGCCCTGCAGCTGCCGGCGGGCATCGATGATTCGTGCGTTGAAGCTCTCCAGCACCCGTCGTGCCGCCTCCTCTGTGGCCTCGCGGTCGAGGATCTCTTCGAGAGCCTCGTTCTCCTTGCGCAGCGCAAGGGCAGGCGGAAGCACGCCGGTGATGCGTTCGCGTTCGATCAGGCTCTTGAGCCACCAATCCGGATCATGGGGGGCGTCAAGGCCGGGGATCGGCTTGCCGGCGCCCGGCAGATCGTCGAACTCGCCGCGCTCCATTGCCGCACGTACCTGCAGGTCGACCCACAGGGCTTGGTTCTCCATCCGTTGCGCTCGCGCCGCCGCATCCACCTCGGGTTGCTCCGCCGGATCGTCCTGGGACGCGGCAGCTTCCTGCTCCAGCCGCACGCGGTATTCGTGGCGTTTGCGGTCACTCCTGCTCATCGGATCGCCCCCTGATCGTGTCTTCGAGCCTAGTCGCGACGCCGTAACCGGACCACCGCGTCGATCAGGTCAGCCATCTCGCCGTGGTGCATCGCAGTACGTTCGCGCGTCTCGGACACCTCGGTGGCCCACTCGTCGGTCGAAAAGAGAGCAGTGATCTCTTGCGGTGTGAAGAACCGGTCGATGCGGGTGGGATTCATCGATGGAGTCAGGACATGACCGACGATGAGCAATCTGCCGCCCGGCCGCACCGCATCGCCCAGTCCGCGCACGAAGACAGTTCGCTCCGGCTCGGCGAGCTGGAAGAACTGGGCAGACACCAGGTCAAAGCTGGCGTGGGGCGGGGGAGTCGTCAGCAGATCGCGCGTCTCGAAAGTGATGTGCACACCCGCGTCCTTGGCGTGCTGCGTTGCGCGCTCGATCGCGACCGTGGAGATGTCGACGGCCGTCACGTCCCAACCGCGATCGGCGAGCCACACGGCGTCTGCGCCTTCGCCACAGCCGACGTCGAGTGCCGAACCGGGGGAGAGGGGCTGTGCCTCGGCGACGAGCTGGGCATTGGGTTGGCCGCTCCAGATCGTGGACCGCTCGGAGTACAGGGCGTCCCAGAACTCGGCGCCCATCTGGTCGATCTGCGGTTCGTGGTGCTCGTGTTTCGCCATCAGTCCATCATCGACGAGGTGATGCTCCTTCGAGCAGCGGGGGAGTCAGGCTTGTCAGTGGGGCGATCTAGCGTGGGTGGTGTCACACATCCCAGCAGCAGAGGAGATTGACATGACCAGCCTGACCGATCGACCCGCCACCGCGCTGGTGGTCATCGACGTCCAGAACGGCGTCGTTGCCGACGCTCACCAGCGCGACGAAGTCGTCGGCAACATCAAGACCTTGGTCGACAAGGCTCGCGACGAGCACGTCCCGGTTGTCTGGGTCCAGCATTCCGATGACGGACTGGCGAAGGGGAGTGACGAGTGGGCATACGTCCCTGAGCTCCCACGGCTCGATTCGGAGCCGCTGGTGCACAAGTCGTACGGCGACTCGTTCGAGGACACCGACCTGGAGGACGTTCTCGCCGGCGCCGGAGTCGGCCGACTGGTCGTGGCCGGTGCCGAGACCGACGCGTGCATACGGTCGACGATCCACGGTGCGTTCACGCGCGGTTACGACGTGACACTCGTCGG
>JAWWPE010000122.1:0-5239 GCA_033850895.1 Nocardioidaceae bacterium
GTGTTCGACGGTGAGCGCAAGGCCATGGACGCCCTCGAGGACGGCACGATCGCGGCCGGCGACGTCGTCGTCATCCGCTACGAGGGTCCCAAGGGCGGCCCCGGCATGCGCGAGATGCTGGCCATCACCGGTGCGATCAAGGGTGCCGGGCTGGGCAAGGACGTCCTGCTGATGACGGATGGCCGCTTCTCCGGTGGCACCACAGGGCTGTGTGTGGGTCACGTTGCCCCGGAGGCGGTGGACGGCGGACCGATCGCGTTCGTCAAGAACGGCGACCCGATCGTGCTCGACATGGCCAACCGCACGCTCGAGGTCGAGGTCGACGCCGACGAGTTCGAGGCGCGCAAGGCCGGCTGGGCTCCGCTGCCGCCGAAGTACACCAAGGGCGTGCTCGCGAAGTACGCCAAGCTGGTCAGCTCCGCGGCAGACGGCGCCGTTTGCGGCTAGAACGACGACTGCGCCACCACCACCGGGACGAGTCCGCGGTCGTGATGACGCAGTCGGCGTGAATCAAGAAGTCAGACGCACTTGGATCCAGCCTTGGTGGCGACATCGGTGAGAGCCGCCTTGTCGCCGGAGCTGGCCTTGTACTTCTTGTCGCCGTCGACGAGCGCCTTCAGCGCCTTGTCGGAGACCTTCGACTTGACCAAGAGCCCGGCGAAGCAGTCCGCCTGCTTCTTGGGCAGCTTGGTCCCGACGGAGTTGTTGTTCTTGGTGAGAGCGTCGGAGACGTCCGACTTCGAAGGTCGCCCTCCGCCACCACATGCAGCGGTGACGGTCAGACCGAGGGCAACGAGAATGAGAGTGACCTTGCGGCGCATTGGTGAAGTCCTGTCGTTGAAAGAGTTGGTCGCGAACATCAAACCAGTCATGGCGCTGGGCGCACAGCCCTTTCTCAGGTTCTTTGAGTGACGTGTTGGTGACGCCGCGAGGACCCCCCTCTAGAATGAGAACTTCGATGTCCCCAGGAGCTTGCTGATGGTTGCAGAAGATGCCGTCGGTGGCATCGATCCCGCCGATCTTGCGATCGCTCTCAAGGTCCTCGCAGCGGCCGAGCGGTTGGTCGAGGACGATCCCGACTATGTCGCGTTGCGCCGGGCCTGCGGCACGTTCTACAAGAACGTCAAGAAGCACCGTCGGCTCGACAAACGTGCACAGATAGCGGCCGCCGACCGCGCGGTCGTCGCCACCACCGCCACCGGCTCACCACGTCGTATCGACGACGAGACAGAGGGCATACCGCTGATCTCGGCCGCCGAGGGCGCGTCAGCCGGCACCCTCCTGGTCCCGCGGCCCTGCTACATCTGCAAGCAGAAATACACCGTGGTCGATGCGTTCTACCACCAGCTCTGCCCGGACTGCGCAGTTCTCAACCGCTCCAAGCGTGACGCCACGACCGACCTGACCGGGCGCCGCGCGCTGCTCACCGGTGGTCGGGCCAAGATCGGCATGTACATCGCGCTGCGACTCCTTCGCGATGGCGCTCACACGACCATCACGACGCGGTTCCCACACGATGCCGTACGCCGGTTCACCGCGATGCCTGACAGTGCGGACTGGCTGCATCGCCTGCGCATCGTCGGCATCGATCTGCGCGATCCCGCACAGGTCGTCGGCCTCGCAGATTCCGTCGCAGCGCAGGGACCGCTCGACATCCTGATCAACAACGCCGCCCAGACCGTTCGCCGCAGCCCCGGTGCCTACGCGCCGTTGGCGGCCGCCGAGGCCGAGCCGCTGCCGTCCGGTCCGCTGCCCGAGCTGGTGACGTTCGGCCACACCAGTGACGCCCATCCGGCCGCCCTGGTCGGATCGGTCGACTCGCACCCGGTGCTCGCCTCTGACGCTCATACCGCCGAAGAACTCACCAGCATGGCCATGACGGCCGGTTCTGCCGACCTCAACAGGATCGACGCCGGCGGCCTGGTGCCCGACGCGGTCGACGTCAACAGCTGGACGCAGCGGGTGCACGAGGTCGATGCGCTCGAGCTGCTCGAGGTCCAGCTCTGCAACACGACGGCGCCGTTCATCCTGGTGAGTCGCCTTCGTCCGTCGATGGCGGCCGCGGCGGCACGCCGCAAGTACGTCGTCAACGTCTCGGCGATGGAAGGGCAGTTCGGTCGTCGTTACAAGGGACCGGGCCACCCGCACACCAACATGGCCAAGGCGGCCCTCAACATGCTGACCCGTACGAGCGCGGGGGAGATGCTCGAGCAGGACGGGATCCTGATGACCGCCGTCGACACCGGGTGGATCACCGACGAGCGTCCGCACACCACCAAGGTGCGGCTCGCCGAGGAGGGGTTCAAGGCTCCGCTCGATCTCGTCGACGGTGCGGCGCGGGTCTACGACCCGATCATTCGCGGTGAATCCGGGGACGACGTCCACGGTGTCTTCCTGAAGGACTTCGTCGCCTCGCCGTGGTGAGCATCCCGCAGGGCGGCGCACTCGCCGATTTACCGACGGCCCGCTGGAACTAGGCTCCGTGCATGGCCAACAGCACCGAGATCCTCCGCGAGCAATGGACTGAGCTTCGCGGCTGGATCGAGGAGTCCGGCCTGCTCGCGCACCGTCGCGAGCAGAGCGTGCTTGAGGCGTGGAACGTTCATGAGCTGGTGACCCACATCGGGCGGTCGTTCCTGGCGCTCACCGTCCTCGGACCAGACCCTGCCGCGACTCCGATCACGTTGCGTGACTACCTCAGCAACTACGCCGCCTCGGCGCAGGAGATAGCCGACGGCACCAAGGAGCTGGCCAGGTCGTTCGCGGACGATCTGCTCGGCGGGATCGACAACTGCGCGCGCCTCGGATTCCGTACGCTCGACAGCCTGCACGTCGAGGTGGTGCGCGGACCTCGCGGCCCGATCCGACTGGACGATTTCGTGGTGACCCGGCTGATCGAGCTGGTGGTGCACGGCGACGATCTCGCCCGGTCGGTGCCCAGCGTGGTCCCGCCACCGCTGATCGGGGACGCCGTCCGCGCCGTGTCTGACGCGTTGGTGGCGGCTTATGTCGAGGTGACCGGGCACTCGCCGCCAATCGACGACCACCTGGCGTGGATCCGGCGAGCATCGGGCCGTACACCCGATCCGGATGCCGCGTTGCCCCTGCTGTGAAACGTTCGGGCCGACCAGTCGGCCGGCCCGAACGCTGGTGCTAGGAGATCAGGTCAGGCACTTCGCGAGGGCCGGGCTGACCTTGGCCTGTGCCTTCTTGTCCGCGGCGCTGGGCTTGAACTTCTTGTCGTTGTCGGCGATGGCCTTGAGACCCTTGTCCGAGATCTTGGAGTCGAGGAGGGCCTTCGCGGCACAGTCCGCGCCCTTCTTGGAGAACGAGCTGTCCGTCTTCTGGATCGCCTTGGAGAGGTCGCCCTTGCTGGGTCGATCGCCCCCGCCGCAGCCGCCGGCGAGAGCCAGCGTGATGACGATGGTGGCGGCGGTCAGTGTCTTCTTCATGCAGATCCCCTGGGGTTGGTGCCTGCTCCAGAACTGGCAGGCCGCGACCATCAAATCGTCTCCGCGTCTCTGCTCGCAGGAAAATGGCGATCGAGTTCCACATGTTGGTACTGATCGTCTCAGCACTTGACCATCAGCACGTAGGGGACGAAACTGTTCAGCGTGTACGTGGAGATTCTTGTAGTAAGCGATTGACGCGATAGGCCTGACCCGGCCCCGCGTCTCCCTCGAATGCCTCAGGGCCGAGGGATTTTTTTATGCGAGAAGCCGGGTTGGCACACGACATACGATGAAGCGAACAGAACGGATGACGTCATGACGGAGCAGCTCACCGGGGCGCAGAGCCTTGTGCGGGCGTTGGAGCATGCCGAGGTCGACACGATCTTCGGCATTCCGGGCGGAGCGATTCTGCCTGCTTACGACCCGCTCTTCGACTCAGAGAAGATCCGTCACATCCTCGTACGCCACGAGCAGGGTGCGGGACACGCGGCCCAGGGCTACGCGATGGTCACCGGCAAGGTCGGTGTCTGCATGGCGACTTCCGGCCCCGGCGCCACGAACCTCGTCACGGCGATCGCCGATGCGCACATGGACTCGGTCCCGATCGTGGCGATCACCGGGCAGGTTCCCAGCGGCGCCATCGGTTCGGACGCCTTCCAGGAGGCCGACATCCGCGGCATCACGATGCCGATCACCAAGCACAGCTTCCTGGTCACCAATGCCGACGAGATCCCGCGGGTCATCGCCGAGGCGTTCCACATCGCCGGCACCGGCCGCCCGGGTCCGGTGCTCGTCGACATCGCCAAGGACGCTCTGCAGGCCGAGACGACCTTCAGCTGGCCGACCGAGCTCGCCCTCCCGGGCTACCGCCCCACCACCCGGCCGCACGGCAAGCAGGTGCGTGAGGCGGCTCGACTGATTGCCGAGTCCGAGCGCCCGGTGCTGTACGTCGGCGGCGGTGTCATCAAGGCCGAGGCATGGGCGGAGCTCAAGGTGCTCGCGCAACTGACCCAGATCCCGGTCGTCACGACGTTGATGGCGCGCGGAGCATTCCCCGACTCGCACGAGCTGCACCTCGGCATGCCGGGCATGCACGGCACGGTCGCGGCAGTCGCCGCGCTGCAGAAGAGCGATCTGCTGATCTCCCTCGGCGCCCGCTTCGACGACCGGGTCACCGGCCAGCTGGCGTCGTTCGCGCCGGAGGCCAAGGTCATCCACGCCGACATCGATCCGGCCGAGATCTCCAAGAACCGTTTGGCTGACGTGCCGATCGTCGGTGACTGTCGTGAGGTGATCGCCGAGCTCATCACGACCCTCCAGAAGCAGGCCACCGAGGATTCGCTCGAGGTCGACTGTGCCGCGTGGAAGGCGCAGATGCTGACCATCAAGGCGAAGTACCCGGTCGGCTACGACAGACCCAAGAAGGGCCTCGCGCCGCAGACCGTGATCGAGCGGATCAGCGCGATCGCCGGTCCTGACGCGACGTATGCCGCGGGTGTCGGTCAGCACCAGATGTGGTCGGCGCACTACGTCGACTTCGAGCGTCCGCGCCAGTGGCTCAACTCCGGCGGCCTCGGCACGATGGGTTACGCCGTGCCGGCGGCGATGGGCGCGCAGGTCGGTCTGCCGGGCACGGTCGTCTGGGCGATCGACGGCGACGGCTGCTTCCAGATGACCAATCAGGAGCTCGCCACCTGCGCGATCGAGGGCATACCGATCAAGGTCGCGATCATCAACAACTCCTCGCTCGGCATGGTGCGCCAGTGGCAGACCCTGCTGTACGAAGG